>JAIOOY010000086.1 GCA_021414145.1 Methylophilales bacterium
AAGGTAGTGCGGCGCAGGTGGGCATTCGTCGTGGCGACGTGCTATTGAGTGTAGGTGACTATGAAGCGCAATCTGTTGAGCAGATCAACAAGTTGTTGGAGCCGGTTGCTGCTGGAAAGCTGGTGGCAATGCGCGTGATGCGTGGGGACAATATGTTCTACGTGACAGTGAAAGTTGGAGCTAAGTAGTTAAGATAGAAGTCCTATCACGCCTTCTAGCCCAGTGTGATTAAGTGCAAATGTGGCCTGCGCTTG
This sequence comes from Methylophilales bacterium, assembly GCA_021414145.1. Taxonomy (GTDB): domain Bacteria; phylum Pseudomonadota; class Gammaproteobacteria; order Burkholderiales; family Methylophilaceae; genus CAILHX01. The sequence continues at coordinate 255 of JAIOOY010000086.1, forward strand.
CACCACGGGCTTGGCGTGAAAGGCAATCCCAGCGCCCGCCACGGCCATCATCTTTAAGTCGTTGGCACCGTCGCCTAGGGCAATGACTTGCTCTTGCTTCAGACCTAACTGCAGCCTGGTTTTGGTGAGATGTTCGGCCTTGGCTTGGGCATCCAGCACATCACCCACTACATTGCCGGTAATCTGACCATTTGCGATGCCCATTAGATTAGCTTCTGCGAAATCCAGACCTAAGCGTGCTTTGAGTTTTTCAGTAAAGAAGGTAAACCCTCCGGAAACCAACAGGGTTTTGACACCGTGGTTTTTCAGAGTGGATATCATGATTTCTGCACCGGGATTGAGTTTCAGGCGTTCTTCATAAACCCGTTGCAAAGCACTTTCGTTCAGACCTTTAAGTAAGGCCACACGACGGCGTAGGCTCTCTGCAAACTCGATCTCGCCGCGCATAGCAGACTCTGTAATTGCCGCGACTTGTGGTTTGATATTGAACATATCCGCTATTTCATCGATACATTCGATAGCAATTAGCGTGGAATCCATATCCATTACCAATAGGCCGATATTACTTAGGGTGAGATGATCGGGTACAAAGGCGCAATCGAGCCGTTGCGCGACGCAATAGGAGCTGATTTCTGGCACAGGGGCTGTAACCTCAAGCCGGTACGCGTTGTCAGTGGTCTGCGTGAAATTACCGCCACCAGCAAGTGTGGCGATGTGGCTAAGATGTTGTAATGCCTGTTGGCCTTGAACGACTAATCGCATGGTAGGACGTTGCATTAAAAGGCGCAAAGTATAACACTGGAGAAACTAACATGAACCAAACCATTACTTTGGGAGGCGGCTGCTTCTGGTGTCTGGAGGCCGTCTATAGGCAACTCAAAGGCGTGAAAAAAGCCGTGTCGGGCTACATTGCCGGCCACGTCCTAAACCCTAGCTATAAGCAAGTATGCACTGGCACTACTGGCCATGCCGAGGCGGTGCAAGTGACGTTTGATCCTGATGTGATTTCACTCGAGGATTTGCTGGCGGTGTTCTTTGCAAGCCATGACCCGACCACACTGAATCGGCAAGGCAATGATATAGGTACACAATATAGGTCAGGGATTTTTTACCATAGTGACGAGCAGCGTACACTGATTAAAAAAGTCATGACGGCGCTGGATGATACGCACTACTTCTCCAAGCCGATAGTGACTGAACTCGCCCCCGCCAGCACTTTTTATGCAGCGGAGGACTATCATCAGGACTACTACGCCAATAACCCCAACCAGCCTTATTGCATGGTTGTGGTGACGGACAAGGTGAATAAAGTAAGGAAGTTATTTGCGGATAAGGTTAGCGCTTAACGCCTAAGCCACCGAGTAGTGCGGCAACCGGTTTGCCGGGTTTTCTGCTCATCAGGCTGGCTTGCGTTTCAATCACTGGGGTGTTGGATGTCGGTTCGTAGGGCTTATCGAACCAATCGTCCTTGGCGGATTTTTTAGGTTCGCGTGGTGTTGCAGTGTGAGTTGTGGAGTGACTAATTGGGCGCGGTGAGTGGCTTGCTGGTCGACTGGATTGGCTGCGCGGAGGAGCGTTGCTTACTTCAGGTCGCTCACGCTCAAAGGTGCGCTTCAAAAGTTTTTCGATTTCCAGCAACATCTTTTCTTCGGCACTATCTACCAGCGAGATTGCCTCGCCTGAGGCGCCGGCGCGTCCGGTGCGGCCTATGCGATGCACATAATCCTCTGCGTTGGAGGGGAGTTCGTAATTCACCACTAATGGCAAATCGTCAATATCCAAGCCACGTGCAGCCACATCAGTGGCCACCAGTGCGGTAATCTTTCCTTCCTTGAAAGCATCCAGTGCCTTCAGGCGCTCTTGCTGATTTTTGTCGCCGTGGATGGCATCGGCCAAAATGCCTTCGCGTTCCAAAGCCCGTGCCAGTTTGCCAGCGGCAATTTTAGTGCGGGTAAAGACCAGAACTTGCGCAGCACCTCGACTACGTATCAAATCCGCTAACACAGAATGTTTGTGTGTTTGGTCGACCAAATAGATAGACTGTTTAACAGTCTCTGCGGTAGTGTTGCGGCGGGCAACTTCGACGACTTCTGGGTTTCTTAGGAATTCCTGCGCCAGCTTTTTGATTTCTTCCGAAAAAGTAGCAGAGAACAACAAGGTTTGACGCTGCTTGGGCAACAAGGCCAGAATGCGCTTCAAATCGGGCATAAAACCCATATCCAGCATTCTGTCGGCTTCATCCAGAATCAATACCTGCACCTGATTCAATTGTAGATTGCGGCTTTCCACGTGATCCAACAAGCGTCCCGGGGTGGCGACCAATACCTCCACGCCTTTCATCAGTGCCGGTTTCTGCGTTTTGATGTCTATACCGCCAAACACCACTGTCGATCTCAGCGGCACATGTGCGCTGTAGGTTTCTACGCTTTCTTCTACCTGTATCGCCAACTCCCGAGTTGGTGCCAATATCAAAGCGCGAATCGGATGCCGCGCCGGTGATGCACTGGTGCTGGCGTGAGGTAGCAGCATTTGCAGCAAAGGCAGGGTAAAAGCAGCAGTTTTGCCGGTACCAGTTTGCGCCATCGCCATGATGTCACGCCCTGCCAGCACCAAGGGAATCGCTTTAGCTTGAATGGGCGTGGGGACGGTATAACCTTCATCCTCAACCGCCCGCAAAATCTGCGGGTCGAGATTGAGTTCAGCAAATGTGATGGGTTTCAGTTCTTCCATTAACACTTCCATTGAGGGCTATACGGGGCGACGAGCGCGTTGCGGACGGTTACCAGCGGCAGGCTTGGCATCATGCCAAAACTTCTTTTTCTCGCCAGTAGCACCAGCGTTATTGCCACCGGTGTTACCGTTAGCGCTATGGTTGCGGTTGCCACCGTATCCACCGCCATTGCTGCGTGGTTTGCCAGCGTATGGCTTTTTACCGCCAGCACCAGCAGGTTTGCCGCTAGACGCACGTTGTTGTGGTTCCAGACCGGGAATAATGATGGCTTCCAGACGTTGTCCGGTCAAACGCTCGATACCGTACAAATGGCGGCGATCTGCGGATGAAGCGAACGATACTGCGATACCGGTGTTGCCGGCACGGCCAGTGCGTCCGATACGATGCACGTAGTCTTCCGCTACTTTCGGCAAGTCGAAATTGATGACGTGGGTGATGCCATTGACATCAATGCCACGTGCGGCCACGTCGGTTGCCACCAGCACGCGGATGTCGCCATGACGCAGCTTGGTGATAGTACGGTTACGCGCGCTTTGGTTCATGTCGCCATGCAGCGCTGCGGCCTTGTGTCCAGCGGCGTAGAGGTCTTCTGCCAGTGAATCGGCTTCACGCTTGGTAGCGGTAAATACGATGGCTTGGCGCAGTTCCACATCAGCCAGAATGTGGTTGAGTATCTTGTGCTTGTGACCGATGTTGTCTACATAGTGCAGCTTTTGTTCGATTTGCGTATGGCGGGTTTGTGCGGTAGAGATTTCAATGCGTTGCGGGTCTTTCAGCAAACGTGCGGCTAGCTTGCCTATAGTGCCGTCCAGCGTGGCCGAGAACAACAAGGTTTGACGGCTGGCTGGCGTGGCAGCGGCGATGCGTTCCACATCGTCAATAAAGCCCATGTCCAGCATTCTGTCGGCTTCGTCCAGCACCAACACTTCCAGACGCGAGAAATCAATACGACCACGCTCCATGTGGTCTATCAGACGGCCAGGGGTGGCCACCAGAATGTCCACGCCTTGAGACAGCAGCTTGTTTTGCACAGGGTAGGGCATGCCGCCGACAATGCTCACGGTACGGGCACGCATGAACTTCCCGTACTTGCGTGCAGCATCGTTTACTTGCGCTGCCAGCTCGCGGGTTGGGGTCAACACCAATACTCGTGGACCGCGGCTGTTGCTGGCGGAAGGGGTAGCGATACGGTTGAGTGCAGGCAGCATAAACGCTGCAGTTTTGCCTGTGCCGGTTTGGGCAGAGGCCATCAAGTCTCGGCCTGCAAGAGCTGCAGGGATGGCTTGTTGTTGAATAGGGGTTGCTTCGGTGTAACCGGCTTCCTGTATAGATTTGAGGATGGACGGATGTAGATTTAGTTTTTCAAAAGACACAATTTTCCCTTAATGGAAAGGTAATAAAAACGCGCAGACAAGTAGCAAGCTAAAGCTTAGTTTAGGTTAAAAGAAACCTAAGACTGAAATATGGCAGTTTGGCCAGCGCACGGCATCGTCGCTAACCAAAATTTTGATTCCGGTATTTTGAAGCACCGGATAGGGAGGTCAGGACAGATGAATCGTCAACCTGCAAAAAATCAAGCAGTTGAAGCGAAGCGCGCATTATAGGGTGTTAAATCTCCCTGTCAACACTTATATGTGATGCTTGTGTGGTAATATGCGCGCCTTTTCCAGCTATAGAACATTTATCCATGTCCCGCGCCCTCCGTAACATCGCTATCATCGCCCACGTTGACCACGGCAAAACCACTATGGTGGATAAGCTGCTGCAACAATCCGGCACGTTTGCCGCCCACCAGCAAGTGCAAGAGCGCGTGATGGATTCCAATGATTTGGAAAAAGAACGTGGCATTACCATCCTTGCCAAAAATACGGCGGTGGATTACAAAGGTACGCACATCAATATCGTGGATACCCCAGGGCATGCCGACTTCGGCGGCGAAGTAGAACGCGT
>JAIOOY010000101.1 GCA_021414145.1 Methylophilales bacterium
CAAAGTCCAGTAGAATCCGCCCTTTTCCTTTTTCGGCAAACACAAGAGAAAACACATGGTTATCATCCGTTTAGCTCGTGGCGGCGCTAAGAAGCGTCCCTTTTACAGTGTAGTGGTAGCAGATTCGCGCAATCGCCGCGACGGCAGATTCATCGAGCGCGTGGGGTTTTATGACCCGCTGGCCAAGGATGGCGTAGAAGGTTTGCGTCTGGATGGCGCACGCATCAAGTATTGGCAAAGCACGGGCGCACAACTTTCTGATTGCGTGGCACGCTTGGTCAAGCAAGAAGCTAAAGGTCCTGAAGCTGCAAAAGCAGCCAAAGAAAAGGCTGCCGCTAAAGTAGCTGCCGCTGCAGCGGAAAAAGCCGCTGCTGCGGCTGCAGAAGCCAAGGCCGCTGCAAAAGCAGCCAAAGCCAAGGAAGCTGAAGAAGCCAAGGCCGCCGCCGAGGCTGCTGCCGCTGAACAAGCTGCTGCACCCGCAGTTGAGGAAGTTGCTGCCGAGCCAGCCGCAGAAGCTGTTGCTGAAGTTGCAGAGCCTGCCGAGCCAGCTGCAGAAGCTTAATTCTGCACCTTTGGGTGTAGGCTTAGTGTGAACAAGGCCGCAAATGAAATGGTAGTAATGGGGCGGATAGCCGTCCCTTATGGCGTCAAAGGCTGGGTCAAGATTCAGACTTTCACCGAAATGCTGGACAACTTGCTGGATTATCCTGAGTGGTGGATGAGCAGCAAAACGGGATGGCAGATATGCGATGTGGAAGAAGTAGGTATCCACGGCAAGTCGGTTATCGCCAAGTTCGTGGGCTGCGATGACCGTACCGCGGCTTTTGCATTGAAAGGAAAAGATATTGCGGTGCCGCGTGACGATTTGCCGGAACCGGAAGAAGATGAATACTACTGGTCTGATTTGGTCGGACTGGAAGTGCAAAATCTGCAAGAGCAACATTTTGGGCGAATAACAGAAGTGTTTGCCACAGGCGCGAATGACGTGCTGGTGGTAAAAGGCGAAGAAAAGGAAAGTCGAGAACGACTGATACCTTTTACCGCACAAGTAGTGCAGCAAGTGGACTTGGCCGCAGAGAAAATGATTGTAGATTGGCCGAACGAGTGGAACGATTGAGTTTTGACCATGCGTTTTGATGTCATTACTTTGTTTCCAGAAGCCTTTGACGCGATAAGCCAATACGGCATTACCGCGCGCGCTTTAGAAAATCAGTTGTACGGTTTGCAGTTATGGAATCCGCGTGATTTCACGACAGATGCGCGAAAAACTGTAGATGACCGCCCGTTTGGAGGTGGTCCCGGCATGGTGATGATGGCCGAGCCGCTGCAAAAAACGATTCATGCGGTCAAAGCAGAAGTAGGTTCAGCGAGTTGGGTGATTCATTTTTCACCACAGGGCGAACCGCTCACGCACCAGAAGGTGATGGAGCTAGCGGCCAAACCAAGCTTGATCCTGCTGGCAAGCCGATATGAAGGCGTTGATGAACGTTTGATTCAGCGCCATGTGGATGAGGAAATATCGCTGGGTGACTACGTGCTGTCTGGTGGGGAAATCCCCGCGATGGCCTTGATAGATGCGATAGTGCGACAGCTGCCAGGCAGCCTCGGTGATGCAGATTCAGCGGCGCAGGATTCGTTTGTAAATGGTTTATTAGATTGCCCGCACTACACGCGGCCTGAGGTAGTTGAAGGTGAAACGGTGCCAGCGATATTATTGTCTGGTCACCATGAAGAGATTCGACGTTGGCGCTTAAAGCAAGCGCTGGCGCGGACAAGGGCAAAACGCCCGGATTTACTAGCCGCAAGGCAGTTGACTAAAGAGGAGTCTCGGCTACTCGCTGAGATCGAGCAGGAACAAGACTCCCATAACTAGAAAGGAAGTAGCATGGCTAACATTATTGAAGCACTGGAAAAAGAAGAAATCGCGCGCTTAGGCAAAACGATTCCTAACTTTGCACCAGGTGACACCGTCGTCGTCGGTGTGAACGTCGTTGAAGGCACGCGTAAACGTGTACAGGCTTATGAAGGCGTAGTGATTTCCAAGCGCAATCGTGGTCTGAATTCCAACTTCATCGTGCGTAAGATTTCGTCTGGTGAAGGTGTGGAACGTACCTTCCAAACCTATTCTCCGCTGATCGCCAGCATTGAAGTGAAGCGCCGTGGCGATGTACGTCGTGCCAAACTTTACTACTTGCGTGACCGTTCCGGTAAATCTGCGCGTATTAAAGAAAAGCTGAAAATGCGTGACAAGGAAGTGGCTGCTCCAGTAGCAGCAGAATAAGCGCCATTTCTTGCGTCCAACAAAAAACCCGCATATTCTGCGGGTTTTTTGTTGTCTAGCTAAATCGGATTAACGATTGCGCTGGTTTAATATGCAATCTTAACGATTGCATACATACATGGTCACTTCAAAGCCAAAACGCATTTCAGTAGCAGCTGGTTTGGTCCACATGATAGTCTCCTTAAAGGTTGTGTTAGGTTTCTGAACATTTACTACTGTGCACGGTTCACACTATAGGCGCACGTTTATTCATCGTCGTGGCGATGCTCATGATAGGCGGCTAGTGAATACCATGACTAGCGCCTGATTTGTTAACATAGGCACATGGATTATCAAGCTTGCATCGCGTCACCCATCGTCAATCTCGGTATACGTTACGAGCGCGACGTGCTGCTGGAAATAGACTTCCTGCCACTCTCTACACCCCTCATCGCTCCCAAAACAACTTTTGCCAAAACCGTCTGCACCGCGCTTGAAGCCTATTTCAACGATCCTAATCAACCATTCAAACTGCCAATCGCACCGCTAGGTACTGCATTTCAGCAACGCGTATGGGCTGAAATCGGACGCATTCCCTTAGGCGAAGTGATCTCCTATTCTGAGTTGGCGCGTCGCACCGGCTCTGGTGCGCGTGCAGTCGCCAATGCTTGCGGTGCCAACAAGTTGCCACTGATCATCCCTTGCCACCGCGTAGTGGCGGTCAATGGACTTGGCGGCTTTATGTGTGGCCGTCGCAATGCGCTGGATATCAAAAGTTGGCTGCTGGCGCACGAAGGCGTGTTGTGAACCAAGCCGGCCATGAATGAAGCAAACCAGGCAATACTCGACGAATTTAATAATCGCATCTGGCTAGAAGAAGGCCTAGCTCGCAACACCTTGGAAAGTTACCGCCGGGACCTCACCCAGTTCGCCGTATGGCTGGAAAAACGCGCAACCGACCTGCCGGCCATTAGCCGCGTCGACTTGGAGCAATATCTTGCCCATAAAAGTCCCCACTCCAAACCACGCAGCATGAGCCGCCTCATCGCCAGCTTGCGCCGTTTTTACCGCTATTTGCTGCGTGAAAGTCTGATTTCTGTTGACCCTACCCTGCAACTGGATTCCCCCAAAATCCCTAGAAGCCTACCCAAAAGTCTCACAGAAGAGGAAGTGGAAGCGCTGCTAAACCAACCTGACGAGACACAGATGTTGGGTTTACGGGATAGAGCCATGCTAGAGACTTTGTACGCCACAGGTTTGCGTGTGTCCGAATTGGTCGGGCTGAAGGTCACCGAGGTCAGCCTGCAAGAAGGTGTGGTGCGAGCTACCGGCAAGGGCAGCAAGACACGGCTGGTACCCTTGGGTGAGGAGGCGCTAGATTGGATCACGCGTTACCTGAAGGAGTCGCGGCCGCAGATATTGGGTGGACAACTGTCTGAAAGCCTGTTCGTCACTCAGCGCGGAGATTCCATGACGCGGCAGGCGTTTTGGTATTTGATCAAGCGCCATGCCAAGCTGGCCGGTGTCGCCAAGCCCATGTCGCCGCACGTGTTGCGCCACGCCTTTGCCACGCACCTCCTCAATCACGGCGCGGATTTGCGGGTAGTACAGATGTTGTTGGGACATGCGGATATTTCGACCACGCAGATTTATACCCATGTGGCGAGGGAGCGGTTGAAGTCACTGCATAGTCAACACCATCCGAGAGGATGAATCAGGTGTTTTCTTCTACCGCAAACAAACGCCTGTGTTCCAGCATGGCGTACCTATCGGTCATCCCCGCAATATAATCCGCTACAGCACGTGCTTGCCCAGCTTTAGCCATAGACTGAAAATCGTCCGGCAACAACCCTGTATCTTCTATAAAAGCAGCATATAAATCGCGGACGATACGCGCCGCCTTGCTGCTCATGCGGTTGACTTTGTAGTGCTGATACAGGTTTTTACGCAGAAAGCGTTTGAGTGCCAATTGCTCTTGCTGCATGGAAGGACTGAAGGCAATGAGCGGTTTAGCGGCACGCACACCATCCACAGTTTTAGGATTGCTCGCCACAATGTTGGCGGTGCTTTGCTGACATAAATCGGTGACTTGGGCGTTGATCATGCGACGTATGGTTTCATGTATCAAGCGCCGTCCGGCGATATCGGGATAGCGGGTTTGCACTTCGGCCATGTATCTTGCGAACAGGCTGACCTCTGTCAATTGTTCTAAGGTAATCAGGCCAGATCGCAAGCCATCATCCACATCATGATTGTTGTAGGCGATTTCGTCGGCGAGATTGGCTACCTGCGCCTCCAGCGAAGGGCTTTCACCCTTGAGAAAACGCTCGCCTACATCGCCCAGAGTTTTTGCATTCTCACGGGAGCAGTGTTTGAGGATGCCTTCGCGGGTTTCGAAAGTGAGATTCAGGCCATCAAATTCGGCGTATTTTTGCTCTAGCTCATCCACCACCCTTAAAGACTGAAGATTGTGCTCAAAGCCACCGTGTTCTTTCATGCAAGCGTTGAGTGCATCTTGGCCGGCATGGCCGAAAGGCGTATGACCTAGGTCGTGTGCCAGAGCGATAGCTTCTACCAAATCTTCATGCAAATTGAGGTTACGCGCGATACCACGACCTATTTGCGCCACTTCTAGGCTATGGGTGAGGCGAGTACGGAACAAGTCACCCTCGTGATTCACAAATACTTGAGTTTTATATTCCAAGCGGCGAAATGCCGAAGAGTGAATGATGCGATCGCGGTCGCGCTGGAATTCATTGCGGCCTATCAGCGTCGGCTCCGCATATCGCCGTCCATGCGAGGTTTCGGGCTTTGCGGCATAGGACGCCAACTCAGTCATGCGCTGCGGCCAAAGTTGCGTGCAGAGCTTCAGCCGGATAGTCGGCTGTGAATACTGCTTTGCCTATGGCTTTTAGCAAAATCAAACGTATCTTGCCGTCTTTGACTTTTTTGTCCAAGCCCATCAAATCGAGATAACTCTCCACACCTAGTTTGGGTGCGACGACTGGCAGATTAGCGTCTTTCAATAAGGCCACCGTGCGCGACACATCGGCTTCCGTCAGCCAACCCAAGCGCTGCGACATCTGCACCGCCAACACCGTACCCGCAGCCACGCCTTCACCATGCAACCAAACTCCATAGCCCATGCCATTTTCGATAGCATGACCGAAGGTGTGGCCGAGATTGAGTAGCGCACGTTCGCCGCTTTCGCGCTCATCCAGCGCCACGATGTCAGCCTTAGTCTGGCACGAACGATTGATGGCGTAAGCCAGAGCATCGGCCTCTCGCGCTAATAAACGCGGCATATTTTGTTCCAGCCAGCCAAAGAATTCAGTATCACGGATGAGGCCGTATTTAATGATTTCCGCTAAACCCGCTGATAATTCCCTATCCGGCAAAGTATTCAGTGTTTGCGTATCGGCCAGTACCAATCTGGGCTGCCAGAACGCGCCTATCATGTTCTTGCCCTGCGGGTGGTTGATACCGGTCTTTCCTCCAACGGAAGAGTCCACCTGTGCCAATAAGGTGGTCGGCACCTGTATGAATGGTACTCCGCGCAAGAAGGTAGCCGCGGCGAACCCTACCAGATCACCTATCACGCCACCACCTAGAGCTATCAGCGTGGTGGTGCGCTCACAGCGATTGCTGAGTAGTGCGTCATAGATGGTATTCAGCGTTGCGCTGGTTTTGTATTGTTCGCCATCAGGCAAAATAACCGTTACCACCGTCGCACCGGCATCACGTAAAGGTTGGCACAGCGCCTCCAGATACAGCGGTGCAACCGTGGTATTGCTAATCACCGCCACTTGCTTGCGCTCCAGATGTGGCAATATCAAGTCTGCGCGTTGCAGCAATCCTTGCCCAATGTGGATGGGATAACGGCGTTCGGCGAGCTCTACGTTAAGGGTTTGCATAGTTTCTGTTTAAGTATCGTTCAGGTGTTTCTCAATTTGGTGCACGATGTTGATGGCGGGCTGCCCGCCAGTATCCACCACCCAGTCGGCGATTTCACGATACAGCGGATCGCGCTGCTGATATAGCGCTTCAAACCTGGCGCGCGGATCTTCGGTTTGCAACAAGGGACGGTTGCGATCGCCCTTGGTACGATGGCACAACTCATTCACGCTGGCGCACAGATATATTACCGTACCATGCCTGCTTAGCACCTCGCGATTCTCAGGCAGCAGAACGGCACCTCCACCAGTGGCCAACACTACATTTGTTCTTCCTACCAAATCACGAATCACTTGTGATTCGCGTTTACGGAATCCAGCTTCGCCTTCCAGCTCAAAAATCAGCGGGATTTTGACTCCGGTACGGCGTTCGATCTCATGGTCGGAATCAATAAATTCCAGCTCGCTGTGACGAGCCAAAAGTTTGCCCACGGTGGTCTTACCAGCCCCCATAAGCCCCACCAAAAAAATATTACCAAGTCCCTTCATCAGGCGGCCATTTTAACGAATTTATGGGGTCATCGGGCTAAAAGCCTTTATAATTCGATTCGAACAATAACCTCTTGAAAACTCCCCTATGTTATCCAAATGGTGGCACTGGCTGCTGTTCATTGGCTTGATTATTACTATTGCAGTAGGCTCACTAGTCGGCCTCGCCGCAGTACTCATATACCCCGATTTACCCTCGCTGGAAACACTCACTGACTATAGACCGAAAGTGCCGCTTCGCGTCTATTCTGAGGATGGCTATCTGATTGGTGAATTTGGTGAAGAGCGCCGCGCCGTAGTCAAGATAGATGAAGTCCCAACGCAAATGAAGCAAGCCATACTCGCGGCGGAAGACGAGCGTTTTTACCAGCACGGCGGGGTAGACACCTTGGGCGTTTTGCGCGCAGTGATCGCCAATGTCACCTCTGGTGGAGCTAAAGAAGGTGCCAGTACGATCACCATGCAGGTGGCGCGCGCCTTCTTTTTATCCGGCGAAAAGACACTAAAACGTAAAATCAGCGAGGCCTTGCTCGCCACTAAGATCGAACACAGCCTTTCCAAGAACAAAATCCTGGAGCTTTACATCAATCAAATCTATCTCGGTCAGCGAGCCTATGGCTTTGCCGCTGCCTCACAAGTGTATTTCGGTAAACCCCTCAACAAACTCAATGCCGCGGAATTCGCGATGCTGGCCGGCCTTCCCAAAGCGCCCTCACGCTACAACCCGTTTGCCAACCTGAAGCGCGCCGAGCAGCGCCAAAAATATGTGTTGCATCGTATGCATGTACTGCATTTTCTTAGCGATGAGGAATATGAAAACAGTCTGGCAACGGAATTACATTTCAAGACTACGCATCAGTCACGCGACTTAGCCGCTGACTATGTGGCCGAAATCGTGCGTCAGGACTTGTACGATTTATATCAGGAAAGCATTTACAGCAGCGGTATCAAGGTGGTCACCACCATCCTGAAAAAGAACCAAGAAGCCGCCAACGCCGCTGTACTGCAAGGCATCCTGGACTACGACAACCGTCACCCTTATCGCGGACCAGAAGCGCATCTCAATTTGGATAACACCAACGGCAAAAGCCCAGAAGCGTTTATGGACGAATCGTTGGATCAGTTGGAAGACTTTGGGGGATTGACCCCCGCCGTGGTACTAGAAGCTAGCACGAAACTTATCAAAGCTTACCGCCAAGGAGGCGAAATTGTGAGCATCGGGGGTGAGGAATTGAAACCAGTATTGAAGACCCTGACCGACCTCAAAACACCAGAAAAGAAAAAAATTGCACGTGGCGCGATTATTCGCCTGCATCAAGCGGACAATGGACATTGGAGCGTGGCTCAATTACCACAAGTAGAAGCTGCACTAGTGGCTGCAGATCCCAGAACTGGTGCAGTCCGCGCGCTTGTCGGTGGTTTTGATTTTTCGCGCAGCAAATTTGATCACGTTACCCAAGCTTGGCGGCAACCAGGTTCCAGCTTCAAGCCTTTCATATATTCGGCATCCCTGGAAAAAGGTGTAACTGCCGCCAGTGTAATCAACGATGCGCCTATTACTATCAGCGCCGCTGAAACCGGCAGCGGCTCATCGTGGGAACCGCACAACTTCGACGGCAAGTTTGAGGGTCCGATGCGAATGCGAACAGCGTTGACCAAGTCCAAAAACATGGTATCCATCCGCATTCTCCAACACATAGGCGTGAGTTATGCGCAAGAATACATTCAGAAGTTCGGCTTTTCGCCCAAGGAACACCCAGCCTATCTCGCCATGGCGTTGGGTGCGGGCTCGGTGACACCGTGGCAAATGGTCGGTGCCTATTCGGTTTTTGCTAATGGTGGCTATAGGGTAAAACCTTACCTCATCGCTAAAATCACCGACAGTGCTGGCAACGTTATTAGTCAAGCGAAGCCCGCAGTTGTAGGCGGTTCGGCAGAGCAGGTGATAGACCCGCGCAACGCCTTTATCATGACCAATATCTTGCAAGATGTGGCACGCATTGGTACCGCGGCCAAGGCCAAAGAACTGGGACGATATGACTTGGCGGGCAAAACTGGCACTACCAATAATCTGGTAGACGCGTGGTTTGCTGGCTACAATCCCACCCAAGTCGCGGTGGCATGGATAGGCTTTGACCAGCCGCACACCTTGGGAAATCAAGAAACCGGTGGTCACGCCGCGCTGCCAATGTGGATTAGCTATATGGGCAAGGTACTACAAGGTGTTCCAGACAACCCCTATCCCGTGCCACAAGGCGTGGTGCAAGCTAAGGTAGACCCTAACACTGGGCTGCGCATGGGCGACGACGATGCCGGTATCTACGAATACTTCTTTCAGGAATTTTTGCCACCTTCGGTAGAGGGTGATGAAAGCAATATTCTCGGTGATGAAAAACCTGCAGGCAAGGCTACCAACGAGCCTGTGCACGAGGAGCAACTGTTCTAAGGACTAACATGCCTAAAGAATCCAGCACTAGGCAGCGACAAATGGTGGCGCAGCAGGCGGCGCGATTGATGGCCGAAGAAGGTATCGCCGACTACGCTTTTGCCAAGCGCAAAGCCGCTCGTCAATTGGGCATGACGGACACACACACGCTGCCAAGCAATGCCGAGATTGAGTCTGCGTTACGCGAGTATCAAGAACTTTATCTCGCCGACGAACAGCCAGAGCAACTACGTCTGCTACGCACCGATGCACTAGCAGTGATGCAGCTATTACAGCGCTTTGACCCGCATCTGACGGGGGCTGTATTGGATGGCACGGCTGGGCGCTATGCACTTACAGATATTTATTTATTCGCCGATAGCGATAAAGAGGTGGAAATTTTTTTATTAAATAATAAAATACCCTATAAAAATGAAGAGCATCGTGCGAACATAGGGCATGAGCGGCACAAAGTGCCAGTGTTTGTTCTGGATGGCGAACACGGTATCATCCGGCTGAGTGTATTTGCCACCGATGATGTACGAAGAATTGCAAAAAGCGCATCAGGCAGCGCCCGTGCTACTAGCAAGGCTCTAGAAATCTTACTTAATTAACATGAGATAGGCATCATGGCTGAACAAGAAATGTCATTAAACCAAAAGAAATTCCAGCAATTGTCGGTACCTAATACCGACGAATATCGCGTAGGTAGCCGCGTTGAGATTATTCGCGCACTGCGTGGATTGATCCAGCACCGCGCCCCGGTTAACGCCTTCTTCAATATGGACAACGACATGATACTCACCGCGGTACTCGCGGTGGATGCTGATAATGACGTGGTGTATCTGGATTATGGTGCCAATGAAACACTTAATCGTCGCATGATGGGTGATATGGTCACTTTCATGGCCTCGGCAGGTAGTGTCAAACTGCAGTTTGAAGGTTCTAAGATTACTGTCACCACTTATGAAGGCATGCCCACCTTCCGTATGCCAGTGCCAACCAAGATGTTCTTATTGCAACGCCGCGAGTATCACCGCGTAGATACGCCAATTGCAAACCCTCTCATGTGCACCATCCCCACGCCAGATGGCAAAAGCATCAAGCTGCCACTGGCCGACATCAGTGTCGGCGGCATCAGTTTGGCGATTGGGGACTCCAAAGCGGATGAGATATTTGAGAAGGGCACCGTCGTACCTAGTTGTAAACTGGTCGTGCCAGAAGCTGGATTGCTGGATGTAACGCTCAACATCCAAGCGTTCTTCCCTATTACCCGTAAAGACGGCACCAAAGTACCGCACATGGGTTGCGCTTTTGTGGATTTACGTTTGCCGATGGAGACAGCGATACAGCGCTACATCAACAAGCTAGAACGTGAACGCAACGCTAACAAGCCTATTTAGCGAGTAATCGTGCGGCTTCCAGCGCATAATAGGTCAGAATCCCATCTGCGCCAGCACGCTTGAATGCCAGTAGTGATTCCATAAAACACGCCTGCTCATCCAGCCACCCTTTTTGCGCGGCGGCCTTGAGCATGGCGTATTCACCGCTGACTTGATAGGCAAACGTCGGTACAGCCAATTCCTGCTTCACACGCCGCAAGATGTCCAGGTAAGGCATCCCGGGTTTTACCATCACCATGTCGGCTCCTTCTTCGATGTCTAACGCGACTTCTCGCAAGGCTTCGTCCGAATTAGCGGGATCCATCTGATAAGTCGTCTTGTCACCCTTGCCCAGATTAGCCGCCGAGCCAACTGCGTCGCGGAAAGGTCCATAGAATGCAGAAGCATATTTGGCGGAATAGGCCAGAATGCGTGTGTGGATAAACCCATCAAACTCCAAAGCCTGACGAATCGCGCCTATGCGTCCATCCATCATGTCTGATGGAGCCACCACGTCAGCTCCAGCTTCGGCGTGACACAATGCCTGTTTTACCAACACTGCCACAGTTTCGTCATTCAGCACATAGCCACTGTCGTCTATCAGGCCGTCCTGCCCGTGGCTGGTGTAAGGGTCTAGCGCGATGTCGGTGATGATGCCTAATTGCGGGAATTTGGCCTTGAGCGCCTTGATGGTGCGCGGTACCAAGCCATTGGAATTAAAGGCCTCCGCTGCATCTAGCGATTTGAGCGATTGATCCACCACCGGAAATAACGCCAACGCGGGGATTCCTAATTCGACACATTCGGCTGCGGTTTGCAGCAAATTATCTAGACTCTGCCGTGTCACTCCGGGCATGGAGGCCACGGCTTCGCTATGGTTTCCCCCGTCGAGTACAAATACCGGATAGATTAAATCGTTAGCAGTCAGCACAATTTCGCGCATTAAACGGCGTGAAAAATCATCACGACGCATACGGCGCAAGCGGGTGGAAGGGTACTTGTCGAAACTATTGGTCATATCGCCACCTTAAGCAAAAACTCTGGCTAATTCTACACCCGGCTCAGGCTGGCGCATGAACGCCTCGCCGACAAGAAAAGTATTGACCTGATTGCGGCGCATCAATGCCACGTCATCAGGTGTAAAAATACCACTCTCGGTAACCACAATACGATCTTGCGGAACTCGCGCTAACAAGCCCAGCGTAGTATCCAGCGTCACCTCGAAAGTGCGCAGATTGCGGTTATTGATGCCTAGCAGCGGTGTTGTTAGCTGCAGTGCCAAATCCAGTTCGTCGCCATTATGCACCTCCACCAGCACCGCCATGCCGAGGCTATGCGCTAGCGCTTCCAATTCCTGCATTTGCGCCAGATTTAATGCTGCCGCTATCAGCAAAATACAATCCGCCCCCATGGCGCGGGCTTCGTAGACTTGGTAGGGATCTATCATGAAATCCTTACGCAACACAGGTAAACCACAAGCCGCACGCGCTTGCTTAAGGTATTCAGCACTACCCTGAAAATACTGTATGTCGGTGAGTACCGACAGGCAAGCTGCCCCGCCCTTTTCGTAACTGGCGGCGATCTCGGCAGGATGGAAATCCTCTCGGATCACGCCTTTGGATGGACTGGCCTTCTTGATCTCGGCAATCACCGCAGGTTTATTCGCCGTAATTTTGGCGCGAATAGCACCAATGAAATCGCGCGGTACGGCAGCTTGCGCAGCTTCTTGCTGCATCAACGCCAGCGGCTTTTGCGCCTTCGCAGCGCTGACTTCGACACGTTTGGTGGCTAGAATTTTATTCAGAATATCGGACATAAATTTCTTCTAAGTATTTTTTCCACGGGGAAAATAATCACGAATATCCGCCACCACAGGCTCGGATTTCCCCGCCAACATATGATAAGCCTCCATCAGCGGATGAATGTCAGGGCGCGGAATGGCGGCCTCGGGATTGTTCCAATTTTCGTGTTGGCACCAAAAACTGTCTATGTCGAAATTGAGGTGCATGCGACAGGTCAACGGTCTGGCCTCGTAGATAGAACACTCGCCATTTTTGAGGAAAACGCAGGGCGTTTTACCAGAGTATTCCATGCGGTCATGATGAATACTCTGTTTGAGTGGCAAGGCCTTGGTACCGACGTGATGCGCAATGTACTCTGCCTCGAAATCAGAAATAGGCACGTGCACATGGCAGCAATGTCCGCATCCTCTGGCGCAGGCTGCATATTTCCCGGCATATCCAAATATCTGGTCTGCAGTACGCAATATCTCCTGCAATTTGACAGTGATGCGCGCGTTCATCTGCGAAATACGTCGGGATAGCGTTTGCACCTTTTCTCGAATATCTGACGGCACGGTATGAAAAAAATCATCCAGCTGTAAAGAGGCACGATGCTGACGCTGCTCAACGCTCAACACAGGAATGGTGCGCTTGCTAGTCATGATGCCGTAGAAAACTTCACCAGATCATTCAGCTTCTGCCGTGCAGAGTCATCATCAATCACTTGCGCCGCCTTGGCGATACCTGCTTGCAAATTTGTAGCCAAATCTGCTGTATAAATCGCGGCACCCGCATTAAGCAATACGATGTCACGTGCCGCGCCCATTTTGCCACTCAAGACATCAAGAATGATAGCCTTGGATTCTTCCGCGTTTTTTACGCGTATGTTCTCAGCCTTGTGCAAGGCCATACCGAACTGTGCCGGGTTGAGCACATACTCACTCACCTTGCCATCCTTGAGTTCCGCCACATAGGTATCGCCAGTGAACGAAATTTCATCCATCCCATCGGCCCCATGCACCACCAGCACATGCTCGCTACCGAGCTGTTTCAGCACTTGCGCCAGCTTGCCCGTCAATGCGCGATCGAATACGCCCATCACTTGCCGTTTCGCCCCGGCGGGGTTAGTCAGTGGGCCCAATAAGTTAAATAAGGTGCGTACACCCAGTTCACGGCGTACCGGTGCTGCATGTTTCATTGCGCTGTGGTGGTTGGGGGCGAACATGAAGCCAATGCCGATTGCCTCTACACTTTTGGCGACCTGTTCTGGTGTTAGATTGACGTTGACACCCAGCGCTTCCAGCACATCTGCGCTACCACAAGTGGAGGACACAGAACGTCCGCCATGTTTGGCCACTTTTGCACCCGCTGCTGACGCGACAAAGGCGCAGACCGTAGAGACGTTAAAGGTTTGAATACCATCGCCACCCGTACCACAGGTATCCACCAAATGTGCATTCTCGGCGATAGACACCTTCGTTGATAATTCGCGCATCACCTGCGCGGCAGCGGCAATCTCGTCCACCGTCTCGCCTTTCATACGTAAGGCAACCAGCAAGCTCGCGATTTGCGCAGGTGTGAACTCACCCGCCATCACCTGGTGCATGAGGGCTAGCATTTCTTGGCTGGTAAGATCCCTACTATCCAGCAGTTTGGTAAGTGCGTCCTTGAATTGCATCAATAGCTTTTGAGGAAATTGTTCAACATATCGTGACCGTGCTCAGTCAGAATGGATTCTGGGTGGAATTGCACTCCCTCTATCGGTAAAGTCTTGTGGCGCACGCCCATGATCTCGCCGTCATCAGTCCACGCCGTGACTTCTAGGCAATCCGGGCAGGTTTCACGCTCAATCACCAGCGAATGGTAGCGCGTCGCGGTGAACGGATTGGGCAAGCCCTTGAACACGCCAACATTATTGTGCGATACCTTCGAGGTCTTGCCATGCATGACCTGCTTGGCGTGGATGATATTGCCGCCGAAGGCCTGGCCTATGCTCTGGTGGCCGAGGCATACCCCGAGCATATGAATTTTCCCGGCGAATTCCTTGATCAGCGGCACCGAGATACCGGCTTCGTTCGGCGTACACGGGCCGGGAGAAATCACGATATGGCGCGGCTTCAATTCAGCCACTTTCGCCAGATCAATCTCGTCGTTTCGGTACACCACGACTTCCTGCCCCAACTCACCCAAGTATTGCACCAGGTTATAAGTGAAGGAATCGTAGTTATCTATCATCAGCAGCATATCATCGCCTAAATCAAGTTCTGCATTGCAAAGGTGTGCATTATCCGCTCACCTCGCAACCCATTCAAGGTTAAGAAGAATTTTCAGCCTTTGAGGCTCATTACTAACCCTGCCGCCATGAATACCACACGGCCTGATAAAGCGGCAACTGCCTGATTGAGCCTTCCCTGCTCGTCCTGAAAGCGCCGGTTGATCTCGCCCAAAGGTACGATGCCCATGCCCACTTCGTTGCTGACCAAGATAATTTCTCCCGGCAAGGTGGGCAACACACTCAGGAAGGTCTGACGCTCACTTTCCCAACTCTTGTCCTGTGGGGGCTTGCAATCCTCACAAATCCATTGCGCCAACCATAGGGTAAGGCAGTCCACTACCAAGCAATGGTTCACTGAGGCGTTTTTAAGCAATGTCTCAGCCAAAAAAAATGACTCTTCGACCAACGTCCAATGCAGAGGGCGCCGTAATTGGTGCGAACGAATACGTTCAGCAAATTCCTTATCTGCCACTTGCGCGGTGGCAATATAGGTCACTGGCAGATCAGTCTCTATTGCAAGTCGCTCGGCATGGCTACTTTTGCCGGAGCGGGCACCGCCCAGAATGAGGCTTAATCCCATACGTCAACACCTATAAAAAAGGCCGCACACGGCGGCCTTGGTTTTCTCAGTGAATCTTCAGGCCGTAGCTGAACGCATCACATTTACACGACGCAGACCATGCGTGACCATCCATGCCAAACCCAGATACATCGCAGTAAAACCTAAATAGCTGGGCAGATACTCCCAACCATATTGCATGGTTTCGAGTACTCCTGTGTTAGGAAAGCGGCCAGAAAACAAATAGTATGTTTGTGTGGAAATGACGAATGCAACGCTGGTACTAACCAGCCCTACTACCGCATAAGGCAGGGCAGAGAAGGCATCGTACTGTTTCGCCAACCAGCGTCCACCCAACCACATCACGGTATAGGTCGGGAACATACCCCAATAGCCGTTGGTGATGCAGAAAGCATACAGGCTATCTATCGAAGCAGCTCCAAAATCAATAGCTGTAGCTAGTGCAACTAGGGCAACGAACCAATTTGCACGTTTCAACATCAGGCCACCTAGCAAGAACAGCGCCAAGCTCGCATCGGGTAGAGCAACTGCTGTTAGTACGTGGCTACCGCGTGTGAGCAGCATAAAAAATGCAAGGCTCACAACGATGGCTAAAGTTTTGGTTAAAGGTAATTTTATCAAGTCACTATTCATTGCTTTCTCCTATGTATACACGCTGAATCATATCACTAAAAATCTGCTTTCATGCCTATCCGTACTTGGCGCGAATAATCCACCGGATAGATCGCATCATCTTGTACAAACAGGGCATTTTTATGCTCAAACAGATTATTTACCGTTGCAAACCACTGTAGGTTCTTGTACTGATAACTCAACGCCAGATTGGTAGATTGGTAATTATTCTGACGCTGCGTGAAATTGTTGGCAAAGTCGTTGATAGAGAAAGCAGAGGATCGCCATGTATGGCTGACATTAATATTGGTATTGGCTAACGGCGAGAAGTTCAAACTCGCCGTGATGCCATGTTTAGGTACCCCCGGCAAATTTTTACCGTCAAAAGCACCTGCGCCCTGAGAAGCCTTATCCATGATGGCGCGGGTATAGGTGTATATCAACGCACTGCTCAGTCTCTCCGTTATTTGCCATTGGTCTTGCACTTCCAGCCCATATTTGTGCGATTGATCAATGTTTGTGTTAATAAAGCTCACCGGGTCAAAATAGATTTCGTTATCCAGCTCCGCCCTAAACAAGGTGAACTTGAAGCGATTGTTAGCTATGTTATGGTTTACGCCCAGATTCAAGGTACGCGATGTTTGCGGTGTGATAAAGCCGTTGAAAGCCCCTACAAAAGTAAAGAACCGATCAATATCGGGCGCTTGAAATGCTTGGTTATAGTTGGCGAACACGCTGGTTTGAAGGTTCAAACGATAATTCACACCGACATCCCAAGCATTCAAATACCGCGTATCCTTGAGCGCCGCCCCCACAGCCGGCACAAATTCATAGTCAACTTTCTCGCGTCTCGCGCCTGCTGAAACGCTAAAAGCATCAAAGCGGTATTCGGCTTGTGCAAACACTCCAATATTATCTTTGCTGGTGTTATTAGTAGCGCCAATTCGTAAGCCGTCAAAAGTTTGTAGCCCCAATGTAGTGGCTAATTTGCCTCCCTGATATTGAAAGGTAATGTCGTTGGAGGTGTAGTCGTACTTGGATTTATTGGCAAAGGCTATGAAATCTGAAACCTTGTCTTCTTGGCTACGATTTAGGCTCAACTTAATTTCAGGCGTTATATCAAACTCACTGCCCATCCGCCATAATCGTGACGTGAAGGCTTGATGGGTATAAGTGCCAACAGCTTGCCTTGGATCAGCATTAAACTGGGCAAAAGTTAGAGCGTTGATGTAGCGGGTATCGGTGCTTGAGTTTGATACTTCTAAATTAAATCGCAATACATCCACAGGTTTTATTTTTAGCTTGATGCGCTGTGCATTATTGCGCGTGCTGTCTCGGTGGTTGGTGATATCAGCTCGAGCCAAACCGTCATCACTGTCATGTGCGACACTCGCACTGAGATCAAAATATTTTTCCGATACCCCTGCTGACACGAAACCTGAAGCTGCACCGTGATTACCCGCGGAGACACTGACTGAGATTCTGGTTCTGGCCTTGGTATAAATTTGAATAGATCCGGCACTTGCACCATCACCAAACATAACCGAACCACTGCCCTTGGTAATCTCAATGCGGTCGATATCACCTAGTGGAATCGCGCTAATAAACTGCGGCACGAGGTCTACATTGTTAAGACGTTGCCCATCCACGGTCACCACGATGTTCTGGTAACCGCTACCTGAGCCATAACCGCGCATATCAATCTGCGGTGTCACTTTGTTGCCAAAGCTGGGTAATATGTTGATAGAGGTATGTTGCGCGAAATAATCGTAAAGAGAAGTCGCGCCGGAAGACTCGATCATGCTGTTGGTGTGTAACTCAGACGCGTAGGTGGTCTCGGTATCCGGACGGGCAATACCAGTAGCGGTTACCAACACCTCATTGGTTTGAATGACAGGTTCTGCGAAAGAAAAACTAAAATATGCCAGACATAACAGTCCGGAATAGAAATGACGCTTCATGTTTTTTGCTCCAATAATGCGCACAGCCCCGCGCGCATAGCTTTAGGAAGAGAAACACCAAGGGAGCACAGGAATAAGAAAAACAAGCTTATGCCGACAACACCGCCCCTCGCGGTATTTCCAACTTAGCTGTTAGGCCGGTCTCCGGGCTCGCAAGTCTTGACTCACCGCCTTCCCAGACAAAATCCGTCCAGTGGCTTATTGATGAATCCGCACTTGCTTACCGTTGCGGGGGCAGCACAGGCATAGTTTGTCATACATCCCAAACGCACCTGTTTCCCGTTTAATTTCCTTACCCGACTGGGTTCAGAAACACCTGACAACGTGTTTGGATTATAGCCGAGTCGTAACAAGTTTGCGCTAACATACTGTAATACTTTCAAAAATTGAGCTTAACAGTTGACTGTCAAGCATTTTTAACTTTATAGTTGCGGCATGGAAGCTGATTTGAAAATATTGGAAGCGACGCTGGAGCGTTTTATTACGCAAAGCGAGCGCTTGAAAGTAGAGAACCACCAACTGCGCCAAGCGCTAGCAAAGGCGCAGGATGACGGTCGTCAGCTCAAGGATAATATGTTGCTGGCCAGCAGCCGTTTGCAGTCCATCATGCAAAAATTACCCCAAGAAATCACTCAAGAAACCTCTGAGGAAACCCTGTGAGCGCTGTGAAGAATGTAGATGTCTCCATCATGGGGCGCGATTTCCGCATTGCATGCCCAGAAGAAGAGGAAGAGGGTCTATTGGCCGCCGTGGATTTCCTGGATAAACGTATGGGCGAAATCCGCGATTCCGGTAAGCTGGTGGGCGTGGAACGCATCGCCATCATGGCAGCACTCAATATCACCAACGAACTTCTCAATACGCGGACTGGCGGTGTTGACATCGGGGGTCTTCAGCGTAGAATCAATTCCATGCAGGAACGTCTGGATCAAGCCTTGCTGGATCAGGAAGCACTATTCTAACAAGCGCTCTAGCCGTTCGTAACCGTTTTTAAGTTTCCCTGCGGTGTTCGTTGAGGCTTTAACTTCTTGAACCAATATGTTTGCATTGGTTGTGACTACTCCGAATGCTGTTGTGCGTGCCCTTAACGAGCATGCCTGATGTGTTCTACGTTGCGACCCCCTGACGCCCAGCGTTCAGGAGCACGGCCAAGACGACACTCGCGGGGATTTATTTTTTCTGTTTGACTCTCTCCCCATGCGCTACTGGCTGATGAAGTCCGAACCCTCGGACGTTTCCATTGATGATCTTGCTGCTTTACCCAATCAAACTGTGGATTGGTATGGTGTGCGCAACTACCAAGCACGCAACTTTATGCGCGACCAAATGCAGTTGGGAGACGGTGTATTTTTTTATCATTCCAACTGCGCTGAACCAGGGATTGCCGGTTTGGCAGAAGTAAGCTCACTGGCCTATCCGGACCGTACCCAATTCGATGCCGAACATCGCCATTTTGACCCAAAATCCACACCAGAAAACCCGCGCTGGATGAATGTGGACGTGAAGCTGGTACGCAAAACACGCTTGCTTAGCTTGTCTGAGTTACGTACTTATCCTGAATTGGTGCATTTACGCATATTGCAGCGCGGCAACAGGCTTTCTATTACGCCAGTGGATCCGCGTGAGTGGGAATTTATTCTGAAACTACTCTAGGTCTTGGCGCGCCAATGCCCGGACTTGCCACCGGATTTCTCCAGCAGCTTGATGTCGTGCATGGTCATGCCTCTATCCACAGCTTTGCACATATCATAAATAGTCAGTAACGCCACACTGGTGGCGGTGAGCGCTTCCATTTCCACGCCGGTTCGGCCTACGGTTTCAGCAGTGACGGTGCAGGTAATTTCAAAATCCTCTTGATTGATGCTAAATTCGACCCCGACTTTAGTTAAGCTGATGGGATGACACAAAGGAATCAACTCGGAAGCGCGCTTGGAGCCTTGAATCGCGGCGATTCTGGCGATGCCTAACACATCGCCTTTTTTTGTATCACCCGCAGTAATCATTTTCAACGTATCACGCTGCATCTTGATACGGCCACTGGCCACCGCGATACGCTGAGTTTCAGCCTTCGCCGCTACGTCCACCATATGTGCTTGGCCAGCGTTGTCAAAATGGGTAAGTTGGGACATGGCGCATGAACTTAAACAATTAAGCCGTTATCATAACAGTATGAAACTTTCCTATCTATTGGCGGGCGTTTTATTACTTGCGCCTGCTGCCTTGGCCGAAGGGTTGCCGGATCTGGGTGATTACTCGCAAACCGTGTTAACACCGCAAGATGAACGTCGCATAGGCGAAGAAATCATGCGTGAAATACGCGGTAGCGGCGAATTGGTAAATGATATTGAAGTCGCTGATTACGTCAATACGCTGGGTTACCACTTGGTTACGCATAGCGCCGACAACCAGCAAGCATTCTACTTTTTCGTCATCGCAGACCCTACTATCAACGCTTTTGCTCTACCCGGCGGGTTTGTAGGCATGCACACCGGCTTGATTTTGAATACTCGTAGCGAATCCGAGCTCGCCAGCGTGTTGGCACACGAAATTGGCCATGTGGTGCAGCGCCACATGGCGCGCATGATGGCCGAGCAGAAACGTGCCACGCTACCTTCGCTGGGTTTGATGGCGCTGTCTATCCTAATGGCGCGCGCCAATCCGCAACTGGGAAGTGCGGCGCTCATGTCCACCCAAGCTGGCTTAGTTCAACGCACCTTGGACTTTACCCGCGAGCACGAACGCGAGGCAGACCGTGTGGGCCTGCAGATGCTTGAGGCTTCTGGTTTTGACAACCGTGCCATGCCCGCATTTTTTGAAACGCTGATGAAAGGCACACGCTTTATAGACGGCAGTGCACCGTCATTTTTGCGCACCCACCCACTGTCCACCGAGCGCATTACCGATATGCGAAACCGCGTGGAACAAACTCCGTATAAACAGGTTCTGGACAGCATAGAGTTTCATCTGATCCGCGCCAAACTACGAGCCACTGAGGGCAATGCGGCAGACACTGTGAAATACTTTGCCAACAGTTTGGCTGAGAAGAAATACAGCAATGAAGCCGCCCAGCGCTACGGCTATGCCCTAGCGCTTATGCGCGAGCGTAGCCTAGATCAAGCCCAGCAACAGTTGGACAAAATTCGCACCATCATCCCCTCTCACCCCATGCTGGAGACGCTAGCGGCACAGATATTACAAGCGCAAGACCGCCCGCTGGATACACTCAGCCAATATCGCAACGCTCTAAATGTTTACCCCAAACATCGCGCGCTCATCTATGGCTATGCCGAAAATCTGTTGCTACTGAGTCGCAACGATGAGGTCTTGAAACTGCTGCAAGACAAGCAGCTCGCCTTTCCCAATGATGGTTATCTATATGAACTGCAATCTCGAGCTTATGCCGCTCAAGGTAAAGATTTATTGCGCCACCAAGCACAGGGCGAGGCGTATTATCGTAGCTTTAATCTTGACGGTGCGGCGGAGCAAATGGAGCTAGCGCTGAAAAGCGGCGATGGTGATTTCTATCAGCTCTCTATTGTTGAAGCACGCTTGAAGCAACTGCAAAAACTTATCAACGACAACAAACCCAAAGAATGATAACTCGCAGAAACCTTCTAAAATCAGCCGCCGCGTTATTAGCCTTAGTGCCGCTGCGCGTGGTGGCAGCAGTTTGGAACAAGGTCGCATTTGCAGCCACCAAGCCAGAAGCGGCCTTGCAGGGGTTAGGAATCTCCCAGCCACAACCCAGCAGCGAGATCGATTTGGTTGCCCCCGATTTCGCCGAGAATGGTGCTATCGTGCAGATTGAGGTAGAAAGCCACATCCCCAACACCGAAGCCATTGCCATCCTAGCAGACAAAAACCCCACTTCACTGATTGCCAACTTTATGTTCAGTAATGGCGGGATTCCTAAGCTGATTACTCGTGTAAAACTGGCTGAAACCTGTGAACTAAAGGTGATTGTGAAAGTCGGAGACCGTTACTACGAGGCATCAAAAAATATTCAGGTTGCCGTTGGAGGCTGTGGTTAATGGCTGACTTGATGAAAATCCGCGCCACTTTGAAAAAAGACTTCACTGAAGTCAAAGTCCTCATGCTGCACCCTATGGAAACCGGGCGACGCAGGAATGACTTCGACGAGATTGTTTCTGCCCACTTCATCCAGCAAGTCAGCGCTACGCTTAACGGCAGCACTGTTTTGGAAGCGCAATGGGGGACGGGGGTTGCTAAGAACCCTTACCTTACTTTTTATTTAAGTAACGCCAAGGTTGGCGACAAAATCGCGGTGAAATGGATGGACAACAAAGGCGAATCGAACTCAATTGAAACGACTGTTATCTCAGTCTAGTGCTGCATCAAGTTTTCCAAACGATTCCCCGCCGCCTGATGATGCAAAATGGCACGCACTTTCTCCACAATCACGCTACCGCCTTCTATCGGCGGTAACCCACCTTTATAAATATTGGAGATCACGGTGTATTCGTATCCTTGGTTAGGGAGTCTGTATGCGAGATAAGCCGACATGCTGCGCGAAGCCAAAGCATCGCCACCCGGCCTTTCTCCTATCAGCGTGATGACAACGCTGGGTTGCAGCGCGTCGCCTACCGATTCACTCAATTTTACGCGGCCATAGGGTGCCAAAATCGGCTGACCGGCACTGATATTGTGGCCGGCGAGACCATCCAGCAGCACCGGCAGCAGGTCCGGGATGTTGTGATGGATGGCTTCGGCGCTTAAGCCATCAGAAATGAGAATTTGCACGGTGAAGGGTTCTGGATTTAGCTGCTTCAGCGCTTCTTCCGCCAATCTACTACCTAGTTCCGGGTCACTCAAATGCTCAATTTTAGTTACGGCGGCAGTATATAATTCGCGTAAAGGGATACCGTTTATCTCTCCAGGTCGCAGATTGGCATAGATTGCCTCACGCCCAATCGCCTGATTCGATTTCATGGTGCGTGACACACGGTTAGACGGTCTCGGCCCCGCATTCTCAAATCCATAAATAGCGGGGACAGATTCTTGCAGGCGCTGAAATTCGCTGTCCGAACTGCAAAAAATTCTGGGGTTGCCCCAATTCACGCCACGTTGTACTTGCCCGTGTTCGTCTTGTTCAAAAATGCCACGCGATATCGCCCAAGCTAGAAATTCTGGTGCAGGTTTCAAGTCGTAGATTTCTCTTAGAGTCTGGTCGTCATGGCCGCTAGTATCAAAGTATGCCAACATCCTATCCGCACCCAAATACACGTCCATAAAAAAGTTGGCGCCCGCAGCAGTGAGAAGCTCTGTGGCCATTTGTTGACCTTCTAACGTGATCTGCGAGTGCAGCGTGTAGCAAGGTGCCATACCCATGGGTAAGCCCAGCATCTTGCCCATCAAGTGATCTTGTAGACAGGAATAAATCATCTCGTGGTTATCTAGGTGGGTTTCCGGACCGATAAATCCGGTGACATTGTTGACCATGAACGGCGAATAACGTCTCGCCAGACCGTAACACAGAGCTTCAGTGGTCGCCATGTCGATGCCTTCGTGCTTGCCGTAAGTCAGTTCACTGCCTTGCCCAGTCTCGAAATACATAAAATTATCGGCCGTCTTACCCAACGCACCTCGGTCTTGCATGGTGTAAAAAGCGTGGTCGAGCAGATCAACAGTGACATCAAACTCGTCGGTCAGCGTGCGTTCTGTGCCTGCCAAACTCTGAAACATGATTTCGACCGGAGCACCTTCTTCCAAGCACGCAAGCTGGGTTTTAATGTGCGACAACACGCA
>JAIOOY010000102.1 GCA_021414145.1 Methylophilales bacterium
CTGGGAAGGCTACACGAAACTGTCTATGGGTGACCGCGAAAGAAGCATGGCGAAAGAAACTGACGAACTGATTCAACAAGGTGATGCCAACTACGACCGCATCATCGCTTTGTTGCGCACACAAGACGAAGAGTCGTTGGCCAATTATATAGCCACTGATTTTTACCCTTTTGTTGATCCCATAGGCGCCCACGTCAAACAATTAATGCTGCTACAACAAGAAGAAGCCAAAAAAACCATGGATGAGGCAGCTGAGGACTATGAGAAGACCTTGGAGTTTACGGTTGCGATTATCGTATTGGCTACCTTGTTAGGGCTGTACTTAGGTCAAACCATCATAACTGGTATTAGCAAGCCGCTTGTTTTTGTGAATCAAGCGATGGGGCGCATTGCCGAAGGTGATTTGACGGGAACAGTGATGGTGCGCGGCACCAATGAAATCGGCCAGATATTAAAATCTATGGCCACCATGCAACAAAAACTAGCGGCGTTGATTGGTGATATCAATACTAGTGTTTATGGTGTGTTCGATTCTTCCGCCCACCTGGCGGTTTCTTCTAATCAGGTAGCCAACAGTTCCAATGTACAGGCTGAAGCCACCTCTTCCGTTGCCGCTGCGATTGAAGAACTGACTACCAGCATAGAGCAATCCTCTGCTAACGCCAGCAGCGCTGAATCACGCGCCAACCAATCACGGGACATGGCCACCAAGGGGGCCACCGAGGTGCAAATGGCTGCCGAAGAAATGAGTCAAATCGCCGAGTCTGTCAACCAGACCGCCGGACAAATGGCAATTCTGGGCGAAGAGGCACAAAAGATTGGCAGCATCGTAGATACCATTAAAGACGTGGCTGATCAGACCAACTTGCTGGCGCTTAATGCCGCTATTGAAGCGGCGCGTGCTGGCGAACAAGGCCGTGGTTTTGCGGTGGTGGCTGACGAAGTGCGTAAGTTGGCAGAACGCACAGCAAGATCCGCACAAGAAATCACCGCTATGGTGCAAACCATACAAGAGTATTCCAGCAAGGCTTCCATGAGCATGGAGCATGGCAATACGCGCGTATCTGAAGGCGTGGCGCGTGCTAACAAGGCGGGTCAGTCTATGCGTGAAATTAACGATAGCTCAGTCACGGTAATGAATGCCGTAGGTGACATTTCTTCGGCGCTTGTCGAGCAAAGAACTGCGAGCATGGATATCGCGAAGAACGTGGAACGCATCGCACAGATGACAGAAGAAAATAGTGCTGCGGTAGCCGAGGTGTCTTCAGCCGCAAGCAGCCTGGAAATGCTGGCAAATAACCTTAAAAATACGGTTTCAAAATTTAAAGTTTAACTAGTTTGGCAACTCATTAAAAAGGCGCAGTAATGCGCCTTTTTAATGTGCTTTTTTTATAAAGCATCAAGATGTGTCTCACGCATCATCCACACTGCGACGAAGCTAATCCCAGCGGCGACCGAAATATAGCCCCCTACCCAACTCATATCTCCAATCGCAACTAACTTTTGTGCGATATAAGGGGCGAACGAGGCTCCCAGTATGCCTCCCAAGTTATATGACATTCCCGATCCGGTGTAACGTACTTGTGCGGGAAACAACTCAGGCAGCAAGGCACCCATAGGCGCAAAAGTTGCGCCCATTAAAAATAATGCCAGCGATAAAAACACGGTTATCTGAAGTATTGAGCCGCTGCCCAACATTGGCGCCAGCGCAAAGCCAAACAATACCGATGAGCCGCTAGCCAACATCAGCACTGGTCGCCGGCCGAAAATGTCCCCTGCTCTAGCCGCTAGCGGCGTAGCCATCGCCATGAATAACACGGCCACACATAACATGCCCAAAAATTGCTGACGTGGGATGTGCAACTGCGCAGTGCCATAACTCAGCGCAAATACGGTTGCGATATAAAACAAGGCATAGCACACCACCATCGCTAATGCCCCCAGTAATAAAGGTAGCCAATGTTGGCGAAATAACACTACTATCGGCAAACCAACCTGCTGTTGATGCTGTAATACTTGGGTGAAGACTGGTGTTTCAGCCAGTTCATAGCGTACATAAAGTCCCACGGCCACTAGCAAGGCGCTGGCAATGAAGGGAATACGCCAACCCCAACTAAGGAACTGTGATTCATTTAGTAGCGTCGCCAACGCCAGATAACTCAAGGTGGCGCACAAGAACCCTAATGGGGGCCCTAATTGCGGGAACATGCCAAACCAGCCACGCTTACCCTGAGGCGCGTTCTCAGTGGCTAGTAAAGCTGCTCCTCCCCATTCTCCGCCGAGCCCCAAACCTTGACCGAAACGTAACAGGCATAACAATATCGGTGCAGCCATCCCTAAGTTCGCGTAACCCGGTAGCAGACCTATCATGACCGTGGAAACACCCATCACCAGCAACGAAGCGACCAGCGTGGCTTTGCGTCCTATTTTGTCGCCAAAGTGTCCAAAAAGCGCTGCGCCTAGCGGACGCGCAAAAAAAGCTAAGCCAAAAGTGAGGAAGGCATTGAGTGCTTGAGTGAGAGGTGTGCTATGCGGAAAGAATACTGGCCCAATGACCAGAGCGGCGGCCATGCCGTAGATGTAGAAATCGTAGAACTCAATAGCGGTGCCGATGAGACTTGCAAAGGCAATGCGAGCTGTTGAAATGCCCTCAGCCAAACTTATAGTGTTTACGTAGCGGCTGTTTAACTTCCCAAGTGCATGACATCCCCGCGGGAAACACCACTAAATCTCCCTTGCCAAACTTCACCGGCTCCCCACCCTGAGGAGTAACCACCACTTCACCCTCCAACACATAGGCAGTCTCTGGGTCGCCGTAAGTCCAAGGAAAGTTAGAAACCTCTTTCGACCAAGTAGGCCAACTGGATACGCCCAATTTTTCAAGTTGTTCTCGGCTAGGGTTATGATCAACGGTGATTTTGCTCATGACGCTCTCCTTTTAACTCACCAGTGCGGCAGCTTTATCCGCAATACCCCGTCGCTTCAGGTTGTCGAACAGGTTGTAGGAGGTGGACTCGGCGATAACTTTTAGCAAATATTCGATATTTTTCTCTACCGACACCATGTAATAGTTGTGTTCAAGGTTGAACCAGTCTTTGAAATGAGGTACCAAATAGTCATAGTAACTGCCCAGACCACCATCCAGCTTTTGTCTGGTCATGGCGTAGAAGTCATGGGTGCGCCGCAGTAGATCGTGCATATCCTTGAAATCGCCCATATTGGCTTCTTTGAACTCAAAGTAGAGGAATAACAGTTTTTCCAAATAGGCTCGATCCGCCATCTGACCCACCAAATCTGCCGTTCCGACCACTCTGGCCAACTGTTTGGCGCGCTCGCTGGAAAATTCAATATCCGCAAAAGGTATAGCCGGATTGGTACAGAGAATTGCGGTCTCCATATCTTCTGCCCAAGATGGGTGCCATGCGCTTTCGGCCATATAGGTACGCATAAAAGCGATGCCGCGATTAACATGAGTACGGGTATATTTAGCGCCGCTTCCTTCATTGTCATCGTCGGTTTGCGCATAACCTATGTCGTGCGCTAAGGCGGCGGTGGCCACCAAAGTAATCTCATCATCTGTCACATACCTATCTACCAGATGCATCCCGTGCAGTATCCGTAGCGCGCACATGTAGACATCCATGGAATGTCGCATATCATGGTAAGGTGTATCGATCTGCTTGTATCCGGGATAGTCGCCGTAGAAGACGTCTATGAAATCGTTAAATACTCGAGACAAACGCGTGAAATCGTAGTCTGGATTGATCTTACGTACGATGGCGATGGTAGTCGCCCACACGTGGTCAGGATGGTCATTATCGAACAGGAAATGCAGGCGGGATAATTCTCTGGCTGAGATCATATGAACAACCTTAAATAAGCGAAAAAATTATTTATATACAGAGCGTTAAAAAACTCATAGGACATCAAATAATTGACCTGAATTCTACTCCAAATTCATGCATTTTTGGAATAATTGAGTGACTTATTTCCCCCGCATAAACATCTTGTCCAACTCGCCCATCGTTACTTGGAACCAGGTCGGTCTGCCATGATTGCACTGCTCCGAACGCTCGGTGGCTTCCATATCGCGTAACAAAGCGTTCATCTCGGAGATAGTCAGGCTGCGATTGGCACGCACAGCACCGTGGCAGGCCATAGTCGCCAATAGCTCATTGCGGCGCTCAGTCAGTGCACGGCTGCCGCCAAACTCCCCCACATCCCGCAGCACGTCACGCGCCAGCGATACCCCATCAGAATCACTCAGCATTACCGGCACTGCGCGTACCGCCAAAGTGGTAGGCGAAATCACTGCCAAATCAAACCCCAAATCGCGCAATGCCCTGCCCTGCTCCTCAACCACTGCTATTTCCAGCCTATCCGCATTGAAGCTGATTGGGAGCAATAAGGGCTGCATAGCGATCGTATTAGCGTCCAGCGCATTTTTAAGCTGCTCGTACATGATGCGCTCATGCGCCGCATGCATATCCACCACCACCAAGCCCTGCTTGTTTTGCGCCAGCACATAAACCCCATGTATCTGCGCCACAGCAAAGCCCAAGGGGTATTCCTGAGAGTTTTCTTGGGAAGATGGTGCTGTTTGAGTTGGCGTTTCTAAACTACCAAACAAGGTTTGGTAAAAGTTGCCGCTTTGCTCTGCGCGTAAAGGTATCTGCGCCTGATAGCTGGGATAATTCCTTTCAGGCATCTCTGTACTTTGCGGCAAGGGTAATGCGGACATTGCGCCTGCTGGTGCTGCCAATGCTTTGTGTAGCGTATGAAACACGAACCTATGCACCGCTTGGCTATCCCTGAAGCGCACCTCAGTCTTGGTCGGATGCACGTTGACATCCACGCCAGCCGGATCCAACTCAAGAAACAGCACAAAGGCCGGATGCCGCTGGTGATGCAATACATCTTGATAAGCCTGACGGATGGCATGTGCCAACAGTTTGTCGCGTACAAAACGGCCATTGACGAAGCAATACTGGATGTCACGTGAAGAACGAGAGAAATTGGGGCTGGCTGCCATACCCCATAACCGCAGTTGGCTACCGCCCTCGTCTATAGCAATAGCGGCCTCGCTGAACTCTTCGCCCAAAAGCTCATAAATGCGCTTAGATGAGTCACTGGCGGCTAAATGCCACTGCGCTCGACCATTGTGGACTAGGCTAAAAGCCACATCGCACCGAGACAAGGCTACACGCTTGAACGCTTCCTCACAATGCGCAAACTCGGTAGCTTCAGTCTTTAGGAATTTGCGCCGCGCCGGCGTGTTGAAATAAAGGTCAGCCACGTCCAGCGTGGTACCCGCATCCAGCGCCGCTGGTTGTGCCGTGCTGATGTTGCCGCCATCCGCCTCCACGCGCCAAGCGTGACGCTCTTCCGCTACGCGGCTAGTCAGTAATAAACGTGCGATAGAGGCAATACTTGCCAGCGCCTCACCACGAAAACCTAGGCTACGCACATTTTCCAAATCATCGAGGTTGCTTATCTTGCTCGTCGCATGTCGCGCCAAAGCCAGTTCGAGCTGATCTTTGGCAATACCGCAACCGTTATCCGTCACCTTCAATTGCTTCACCCCACCATTTTGCAGCGCTACCGAAATCTCGCTGGAACCAGCATCCAGACTATTCTCCAGCAATTCTTTCAGTGCCGCCGCCGGACGTTCTACCACTTCCCCCGCCGCAATCTGGCTGATGAGTTGGTCGGGGAGAAGATGAATAGTGGGCATTGAGCGCAATTATTCTTTTGCGACTTTAGATTTAGCCAGTGGCGGATTGGTGGCGAAATACTTCTTGATTCCTGCAAGGATAGCTTTGGTCAACTTGTCCTGATACTCCGGAGTATTCAGACGACGTTCCTCTTCCGGATTGCTGATGAAGGCGGTTTCTACGAGGATGGAGGGGATGTCCGGCGATTTGAGTACGGCAAACCCTGCTTGCTCTACCGCACGTTTGTGCAGGATGTTGACTTCTCCTAGATGCCCAAGCACCGCCTTGCCCAGCTTCAGGCTATCGTTGATGGTGGCGGTTTGAGAGAGGTCCAGCAAAGTTCTTGCGAGGTTAGGGTCTTTGTCATCCAGGCTCACGCCACCAATTAAGTCAGATTCATTTTCCTTTTTTGCCAGATATCGCGCCATGGAGCTGGTCGCGCCGCGTTCCGACAAAGCGAATACCGAAGATCCACGTGCATCGGGGCGTATAAAGGCATCAGCATGGATGGAGACAAATAAGTCGGCTTCCAACTTACGCGCCTTGACCACACGGCCATGCAGCGGAATAAAGTAGTCACCGTCGCGGGTCAGCACAGCCTTCATGCCGGGTACTGCATCAATCTTGGCTTTGAGCTTTTTAGCAATAGCAAGTGTAATGTCTTTTTCATTGGTGCCATTGGCACCATGAGCACCAGGGTCTTCGCCGCCGTGACCCGCATCTATGGCGATGACAACGCCACGACTGAGTTTGGGTGCTGTTTCTGGTGTGCCATCGTCAGCTGTTTCAGCTTCTGGCTCTGGTGCAGGTGCTGCGACTTCTGCGGGTTGTTCAACTATTGGTTTTTCAGGTTCTGGTTTAGACACTTCAGGCTTTGGTTTGCTTGGCGTAACAGATTCTGCTTTGTTAGGATCCCATCCTCCTGCTTCTTCTAAAGTAGGTGCGGCCGCTGGCTCTACGGCCTTTGCCGAGGTTTTAGGTTCTACTAGCGCCATCAGCGCATCCTGTTTGGGATATAAATCCAGCACCAGACGATCTTTATAATCTCCGGCGGGCTTGAGTGCGAACAATTTAGGCTTAACAGCGGTCTTCAGGTCGATCACTACGCGTACCGTGCCAGGCTTGAAGACCGCAGTACGCACCGCTTTAATATAAGGGTCACCGCCTTGTATCTTGTTGGTGAGTGATTTCAGTACGTCGTTCAAAGTCACGCCATCGATATCCAGCACCAAGCGCTCGGGATTACTCAGTTGCGACATGCGGTGTTCCACTGGTTTGCTGGTTTCAAAGGTGATGCGGGTGTAATCGGTGCCAGGCCATACACGCGCAGCAACGATGTCCGAGGCTGGTGCGGCATAGGTAATAAGTGAAATGAATAAAATGAAAACGGCAATTAATGATTTAGACATTGTTGACCCTGTTTTGTATGCGCCGTAATCGTGGCTTTGCGCCCGACATCTTGTACGGCTAAAGCAATTTCTATATCCGCCGCTGGCAGTAAATTGGCGGCTTTTTCAGGCCACTCTACCAAGCAAACGGTGTGTGCGTTGAAGTATTCTCTAAAACCTGCCGCCTCCCACTCCTCTTCGTCAACGAATCTATATAAATCAAAGTGATAAATATTTAACCCAGAAATCACATAAGATTCAACCAAGGTATAAGTGGGGCTTTTTACCTTACCTTCAAACCCCAAACCACGCAGAAACCCACGGCTGAATGTGGTTTTGCCAGCACCCAAATCACCTCGCAACCAAATGGTCAAACCGCCCTGCGCAATTTTGGCTAGCTTTGCGCCTAATGCAAGTGTAGCGGCTTCGTCAGGCAGATTAACGGTAAAACTTGAGCTATCATCCATCCATGCATTTTACCGCCACCACGCTCTCAAGTCTCGCTAGTCAAATCAAAGACTGGGGAAAGTCTTTGGGCTTTCAAGCCGTAGGCATCTGCGATACCGATCTGAGCCACGCTGAACCAGAATTTCAAGCCTGGTTGCACGAAGGGTTGCACGGCGAAATGGATTATATGGCAAAGCATGGCTTAAAGCGCTTGCGCCCGTCTGAACTTGTACCTGGTACGGTGCGGGTAATTACGGTGCGGATGGACTATTTGCCGAAAAATGTGCGCGACTCCAACGACGTGTTGCAACACTCTGGTGATGCTTTTGTGTCGCGCTACGCCGTGGGACGTGACTATCACAAAGTGATGCGTGGTCGCCTGCAAAGCTTGTGCGACAAGATTAGCAACGAAATTGGGGAATTCGGCTATCGCGTATTTACCGATAGCGCTCCGGTGGCAGAGGTAGAACTCGCGCAAAAGTCAGGGCTGGGTTGGCGCGGCAAGCATACATTGCTGTTGTCGCACGAAGCTGGTTCATGGTTTTTCTTGGGTTAAATTTATACTGACTTGCCTTTGCCAATAGATAAACCGTTAGAAAACCATTGTGGCACTTGTAGCGCCTGCATTGAAGTCTGCCCTACCCGTGCCATTACCGCGCCATACAAAGTTGACGCAAGGCGCTGCATTTCCTACCTCACCATAGAACTTAAAGGCAGCATCCCCAAAGAATTTCGACCATTGATGGGCAATCGCATTTATGGCTGTGACGATTGTCAGCTGGTTTGCCCGTGGAATAAGTACGCCAAACTGTCCGTTGAGGCCGACTTTCAGACACGGCATGGGCTGGATAGTGCAACACTGATTAAACTGTTTGCTTGGGATGAAGATGCTTTTGATGCCAACACCTCTGGCAGCGCGATTAGGCGTATTGGTCATGAACGCTGGCTACGCAATATTGCAGTCGCCTTGGGAAATGCACCTAAATCGCCGGAAACCATTGCAGCATTGCAAAGTCGCGCCGAGGATACCTCAGAATTAGTGCGTGAGCATGTAGCTTGGGCTCTCCAGACTTAGCGCATGCAGAAAACTACTGTTTATCTGGTCTATACTTAGGATGCTTTAATACCAAGTCCCAAGACTTTCGCCCAACCACCACTACATGATCACCACGATAGGCTTGCGTATATTCTGGCTGAATTTCTTGCAAGGGTAATTCGGCGCTGAAATAGAGAATGAGGCGACCATCAGGATGGACAGCAAACCAGTCGTTTACTTTCCTATTGTATTCAATCACTTCTGGTTCGCGTGTCAAACGGCCTACAAACTGGTATTGGCCTGCGTACTTTCCCAGATGCGCCAACGGGATGTTGCGATCTTGTAGCGCTTTGAGATGCTGCGCGATGGGATGCATGTCATAGGCATAGCCGGAAGAATGAATAATCGCCCAATACAGCATTACACATACTACAGCAGCGCTTAACAGCGTCAATTTCCACACTTCCACCATCAATCTTCCACGCCAAAGCAGTCCAGCCATGGCGAACACTATGAGCAGGCTGGACGGCCATATTGAAAGCGAGCCAATCCAAGTAGCCATCTGCCGCGAATGTACGTGAGATGGCAAATAAAGTAAGACTCCAGCGACAATGATAATAACCAAAGTGGCCGGCCAGGAGTCCAAACGTCGCGGTACCTCGCACACTAATGCTCGAGCGGCAAGTAGAGCAAAAGCAGGAAAAATAGGCAGCAAATAGTGTACTTGTTTGCCGCTGATGAGACTAAATGCAATAAATACCGGAACCAGCCAGGCCAGACAAAAGCGCACTCCAAAATCTAAAGGTGTAAGTTGACGTAATCCGCGCCAAACAGGCAGCCACAGCAACCAAGGAAATAACAATAATGGCAGCAATGGCAAATACCACCACAGGGGACGGCGATGAGCAAAAGAATTCACCATGCGGTCTGCCGTTTGTCCCCAGAAAATAGCATGTTGATATTCCGCTCCACCTCGTATTCCGGCGGGGATTGCCCAGATCAGTGCAATCGTTACCCCCAACAATATGGCAAGCAATACTCCACCCATCCAGCGCCGCCATGAGTAAGGTTTAGTATCTCTTGCCCACCAAGGTGCCAGAATGGCTAATGGTAATAACTGCATAAGAATGGCAGGGCCTTTGGCCAACAAACCGCCTCCTATGGCTAAACCCAATAAAAACCAGCCTTGGATGGTTTTTTCTTGACACGCAATCAATATCCCCAACATGCCAAGCAAAGTAAAAAATGCAACCATCATGTCAAACATCGTAGCGGTGGTGAATACCGTCCACAACGCGCATCCCAGCAAGATAACAGGGGCGATTTTTTCTATTTGCGTTTGATGTGGCCACAAACGGCGGGCAAGACGCGCAGTCAACGATACACTACCCAGCGCAAACAACGAAGGCACCAGACGCGGCCACCAATCGTTCACCCCCAACACTGCCCAGCCAGCATTCATAAGCCAGAACAGCAAGGGTGGTTTATGGCTATATGGAATATTATTGAGGTATGGAACCAAATAATCGCCGCGCAACCACATATTCCATGCCACCGCGACATAGCGAGTTTCATCAATCGGGATGTAGGAACGGAAATTGAGCGCGATGATCACCAACAGCAACCACAAGCCGGCAATGGCGAGGTTGTGACGGTACATCAAACTTCTTCTTCTGATTGGGTTTGATGTGCTCGGTGTATCAACATCAAGTTACGAGCATAAACAAAAGTCCCTGGAATTTGCCCGATGATGATGACAGGATCAACTCGATGAAACCCATACGCCAGCACCGTTAACCCCCCCAGCAAACTGAAATACCAGAAACTCACCGGAATCACGCTTTTTTTCTGGCGCTCGGAATGTATCCATTGCACGATAAAACGCATCATGAATAGCGTTTGCCCGGCCAAACCTATACCCAACCACAGCATATCGCCAGAACTCATGCCGTGGATATAGGCTTGTAGCTTGTCGGTAAGATGTACTAGAAAAGTAGCGTGTAAGTCCATTATTTTATAATTACTTCAGGCCGTTTGGCACGTCGTTGTAACCACATCACGCCAAACAAATCCACGATGCCGACTAACAATCTATCCAGAGTTCCATAGTTAGAAACTCCTCGTTCGCGTGGGCGATGATTGACAGGGACTGACACCACGCGACCACCACGGCGTATCACCAAGGCAGGTAGAAAACGGTGCATATGGTCAAAATAGGGCAAATCTAAGAACACGTCGCGGCGGAAGAGCTTAAGGCCACAACCCGTGTCCGGCGTGCTGTCACCCAGCATCCATGAGCGCACCGTGTTGGCAATTACTGAAGAAATGCGCTTAATGAAAGTGTCTTTACGCGCATGACGGCGATTGCCACCAACGAGATCAACGCCCCCCTCCACAGCAGCTATCAGCTTGGGAATATCGGCGGGATCGTTTTGGCCATCACCATCCAGTGTGGCAATCCAATCACCAGTTGCCGCTTTAACACCTGTTCGCACTGCAGTGCTTTGTCCACAACTGGTTTGATGATGAATGACGCGTAACTGCGGACAGCTTAAAGCGATTTCAGTAAGTTTTTGCGCGGTATTGTCGGTGCTACCGTCGTTGACATACACAATTTCAAAACTGACTACACCATCAAGTGCGGTGCATATTTCATTGATTAAGGGGCTGAGATTGTCTTGTTCGTTACGAACCGGAACGACGACGGAAAGCTTGGCAATTTGCATGGCTGGCAGGACTATAAATTTAGCTGCATTATAGCCGAAGAACCCCAAGTTAAGAACGCATAGCGAAGGCGGCTCTCCCCGCTACACATCACACACGAAATTTATTCGCCAACTTATCCAAGACCCCAGCCAATTCCGCTAGTTCACGAGCGGAAGAGGCCGTCTGATTAATAGCAGCACTGTTTTCCTCTGCACTCTGAGCAATGAGTTCCACTTTCCCAGCGATCTCGCGAGCGGCACTCACTTGCTCTTTAAGTGCAGATGAAATTTCATCCACTGCGTGGGTAACTTTCTCACTGCCAGCACGTATGCCTATCACTGATTCACCCGCCTTATTGGCTAAAGCCACGCCATCAGTGGCTCGCTGTACGCCAATATTCATCTCGCTCACGGCGCGTTGAGTACCTTGCTGTATTTTGGCGATCATATCGCCGATTTCTTGGGTCGACTTGCCGGTACGCTCAGCGAGCTTTCTGACCTCATCTGCCACCACGGCAAAGCCACGCCCCTGCTCTCCAGCGCGAGCAGCTTCAATCGCGGCGTTGAGCGCTAACAGGTTAGTTTGGTCGGCGATTTCTTTAATAACGTTGACGATACTGGATATTTGACCGGAGAAATCCTCCAACTCTTGAATGGTGTTGGCTGTGCCAGTGACGGTTTCGGCGATTAACTGCATCTCACCCACCGCATTACGGATGATGATGCCGCCCTCTTCTGATTGCCGGCCTGAAGTCAGCGTAATTTCCCGCGCCTCGCGGGCATTGTCTTCTACCAAGTCGATAGAAACTGACAGCTCTTCCATCGCGGCAGCCATGCTGGAAGCCGCTTCCGACTGTCTTTCTCCAGAACGCGCGCTGTTGGCGGAAGAACTGGAAAGATCGTTAGCCGAGCGATTGAGCGCATCCACGTTTTGATGCATATTACCAATCAATTCTCGCAAATTACCATGCATGATAATAAGCTTGGCGATTAACTCCCCCACTTCGTCATCGTTTGGTTTGGGCATGGGGTAGGTTAAATCACCCATGGCAATAGCGTTGGCAGCTTT
Organism: Methylophilales bacterium; assembly: GCA_021414145.1. Taxonomy (GTDB): domain Bacteria; phylum Pseudomonadota; class Gammaproteobacteria; order Burkholderiales; family Methylophilaceae; genus CAILHX01. The sequence goes on from JAIOOY010000102.1 coordinate 12,360, forward strand.
ACCTGCTGCATCTAAACCTCGGTAAATACGGTTAATAATAGGGACAGCCAAAACTAGCACTAATGCCAATCCAAACACTGCGGCAGCGGCTATCGTCCAATAGCCACGTCTAGATGCCTGGGTAAGGTGTGTCAGCTTATCTCCAGCATATTGGTTGGCAAGCGTAACCGTCGTATCCACACCCTTACGGTGCGCCTCATAATGCCGTGTTACTAATTGGAATGAAGCCAGAGCAGCATCTTGATTGCCCGCCTGAATTGCCGGCACAAAACTTGTCATCACCTCCTGCCAAAACTGATCAGCATTGCTGCGCTGCTCGCCCATCAAGGTGCTTTTCACGGCGGCATCCAGGCTGCTAGTCTGCCAATACTCGTTGCGTTGGTCGTAATCTTTTTTCAGCTGATTAAGTTTATCTATATAAGGCTGACGAGATAACGGAGTAGCGGCCAAAAGCTCATGACAAGTGAGTTGCGCCTCAATCAAATATAAAGGGGGTGGCAAAATGTCAGCCACCACATCTTTACCTTGCCCCATCTCGTCAGCAGATTGCTGCATAACCTCTAGGCTGTAAAGACCAACTCCTGTGAGTATCGCCAGAACGAAAATAACTGCAATTTGGTTAACAATTAATGACTTACCTCGCAGGCTTGTAAAGAGCATTCCATTCCCCCTTCAGTTTTATCAGCCGATTTTTATCAAAGGCACATCTAAATCCGCGCCCTTAAACTTAACTTCATTATATTCATAAAATCTTAACAATTAACATTCATCAGTTAAGTTTTTGACCACCAATCGCCTCAACTCTGGTACACAAGAACCGCACTCTGTACCGCATTTGAGTTCATGCTGCAAAACCGCCAACTCCGGTGTCTGAGCCAGCACGGCGTCGATTTCGTTCTCTGACACATCTAAACAACTACACACGATGCGCCCTCGGCTTTGCTTGCCGCTGGGTGGTGTGCTGACAGCAGCAAGCGCCCAAAGCCGTACTTCATCAGGGAAGTAATCTTGCGTCATGACTTCTTTCAACCATTCCGCAGCCAGCGTTTCGCCTAACAGGCGCACACCGGTGACTTTTCCATTTTCTACGGCAATACGCTTGGAAATGCCGCGTTTAGGATCGCTGTAGATCATGGTGGGAATGTCCTCGTTCAAACCCACCAACGCATCTAGGCGCGAAATAAGATCAGATGCTGCGGCTTGTTGACTTGCGGCGCGTAACAACAACATGCCTTGATCGCGGCCATACAAGCCACAAGTAGCATAGTCGAATTCACCTAGAAAAGGTTGCAATTGGTTCATTACCGCCAGCAAATCTATACCGCGTCGCATGATGACTAAGCGCCAAGGTAGATCTAGTTTTTCCACCTTTATAGCCGCGTGCTTGAGTTCTGGTTGTTTCGAAATCGGGTCGAAAGCACCAATAGTTAGAACGTTACTGCCCCGCCCATTCATATTCTGTCGCCCCCAATGCATAGGCATATAGGTTTGCGTAGGAAACAATTCATCAGAGCTTTTCACTTTCACTACCAAGCTCCCACGACGGCTGGAAGCCTTGACAATGTCACCATTCACCAAATTGCGCCGTGCCATATCGCTGCTATGCATGGCGAGCAGTGGCTCTTCGCTATGGTTATAAAGCTGCGCGACGGTGCCAGTGCGGCTCATGCCGTGCCATTGGTCACGCAAACGACCTGTATTAAAGTGCAATGGATAACGCGCGTCGGTTTTTTCAGCCACAGGGATGTAGTGCGTGTTGGAAAACTTGGCTTTGCCGTCTTCTTGTTGAAACACACCATTGCTGTAGAGCCTCTTAGCACCTTGGGTTTCACCTTCGCGCAACGGCCATTGCTGTGCGCCTTTTTCATCCAGCATGGCATAGGACAGGCCGGTGATGTCAAGGTCACGGCCCCTAGTGGTTTCGCGGTGTTCGTTATAAATATCTTCGGGGGATAGATAGGGAAATAGCGCCTCTCGGCCATTCCCCAGTTTTTGCGCCAACCGTTGTGCAAAATCTACCACAATCTCCCAGTCTGCACGCGCCTCACCGGGTGCCACAACAGCGCGGTTAAGGTGGGTGATACAACGCTCGGAATTGGTCATCGTGCCTTCTTTCTCGCCCCAGCTGGTGGCTGGCAGCAGCACGTCTGCATAGGGGACGGTATCGGTGTTTTGATAAGCATCTTGCAGCACCACAAACTCGGCTTTGCTTAAGGCATCAGTCACGCTCACCAAGTTCGGCATAGATTGCGCGGGGTTGGTGCAAGCGATCCATATGGCTCTGATCTCGCCTGTTTTGAGTGCATCAAACATCTCTACCGCGGTTTTACCGGGGTTTTCTGGAACGCATTCCACACCCCACAAGGCTGCAACTTCGGCTCTATGCTTAGGGTCGGCCAAATTACGGTGTCCTGATAGCAAATTCGCCATGCCGCCGACCTCACGTCCTCCCATGGCGTTGGGTTGTCCGGTGAGTGAAAACGGTCCAGCACCTAGTTTACCGATTTGTCCGGTCGCTAAGTGCAGATTGATGAGTGCTGCATTTTTATCTGTACCGCTAGAAGACTGATTCAAACCCTGTCAGTACATTGAGAGAGTTGGTCCTGCGCCAAACCACTTGGCAGCAGTAATAATATCTGCCTCGGGTACCCCACATATATCGCTCACCATTTTCGGGCTGTAATCGCGAACGGTTTCGCGCAGCTCCTCAAAACCTGTGGTGTGAGCGTTGATGTAGGCCATATCCACCATACCATCCCACAACAGCACATGCAGCATGGCGTTGAACAACGCTACGTCTGTGCCGGGCTGAATGGGCAGAAACAAATCGGCGCTTTGCGCGGTGTCAGTGCGGCGTGGATCAACCACGATGATTTTTAATTCAGGATTGCGTGCTTTTGCATCTTCAATGCGGCGAAACAAGATGGGGTGGGCGTAAGCGGTGTTCGATCCGGCTATGAATAAGCAGGCCGCATGGTCTATGTCCTCATAACACGTGGGTGGTGCATCAGCACCTAAAGTGGCCTTGTAACCTGCGACAGCGCTGGACATACACAAGCGTGAATTGGTATCTACGTTGTTGGTGCCAATCAAACCTTTGGCTAGCTTGTTGAACACGTAATAATCTTCGGTCAGCAACTGGCCCGAGATATAGAACGCTACGCTATCGGGACCGTGCTGCTGGATGGTGTCGGCAAACTTTTGTGCGATGTGATCGAGCGCGATGTCCCAAGATGTTTGGCAGCGTTTCTGTTGGCGGTTGGTTCGGAGTTCGGGATGTAGTGCGCGAGCCGAGAGTTTTTCTTCTCGTGCGGTGAGGTGTAACGTAGAGCCCTTGGTACACAAACGTCCGAAATTGGCGGGGTGATCGGGATCGCCACGCACACCAGTAATTCTGCCATGTTCAGTTTGAATCAACACACCACAGCCAACACCGCAGTAACAACAGGTGGATTTAATTTCCTGCATGGTTAAGTTTTCAAAAACACCTGTCCATTTTCTACTTTCACTTCAAAACAAGCCGTCTGACCCTCATCTGGTGCGGCAGCAGTGCCATCCACCAAGCTGATGTTCCAATTATGCAACGGACAAGTGACTTTTTCACCATGCACTATTCCTTGTGACAATGGGCCGCCTTTGTGTGGGCATTGGTCGTGCAGCGCAAAAACCTTGTCGCTTGATGTGCGAAAAATGGCGATGTCACCGCTACCTGCCCTCACCACACGCGAACCCAGTTGCGGGATTTCTTCCAACGCGACTATTGCTTTCCACTCACTCATGAAATCTCCAAAATCTCAAACTCTCGGCGAACTTTGGATGGTTGCGCGCGTTCTGCCCACGGATCAACATAGCCTTGTAATGAATACAGCAAGCGTTCGTAAAGTTCACGGCGATTAGCGGCATCTTCCACCACCTTGGCTTTGCAATAATCCAGCCCTACCCGGTTGACGTAGTGCACGGTGCGCTCTAGGTAGTAGCCTTCTTCGCGATAGAGTTGGATGAAAGCGCCGGAATACTCCATCACATCTTCGTCGCTTGCGACTTTGCAGAAGAACTGCGCGACTTCGGTTTTAATGCCCCCATTACCAGCCACATAAAGTTCGTAGCCTGATTCCAAGCCAATCACGCCGACATCCTTGATACCAGCTTCGGCACAATTACGTGGACAGCCAGAAACCGCAAACTTCACTTTGTGCGGCGACCACATACCGAACATCATTTTTTCCAGCTTCACGCCCATGTCCATCGCCAGTTGCGTACCGAAACGGCAGTGTTCAGCACCGACGCAAGTTTTGACGGTGCGAATGCTCTTGCCGTAAGCGTGACCAGACACCATGCCGGCTTTGGAAAGATCATTCCAGATTGCAGGTAAATCTTCCTTTTTAGCGCCCAGTAAGTCAATGCGTTGGCCACCTGTAACCTTGACGGTAGGAATTTTGAACTTGTCTGTCACGTCAGCAATAGCACGTAACTCATTGGGCGTGGTCAAGCCACCCCACATGCGCGGCACAACCGAATAAGTGCCATCTTTTTGGATGTTGGCGTGGGCACGTTCGTTGATAAAACGGCTTTGCGGGTCGTCTATCGCCTCGTGTGGCCAGGTGGAAATAAGATAATAATTGAGGGCTGGGCGACATGAGGCACAGCCGTTGGGGGTACGCCACTGCAATTCGCGCATGACCGTGGGAATATCGAGAAATTTACGTTCACGAATATTTTCGCGCACTTCACCGTGGCTGTGGTCGGTACAGCCACACATAGGTTTGCTGCTTGTATCAGCGGGCTGGTAAGCCCCACCTATGCACGAAGCCAGCAATTGCTCTACCAAGCCGGTACAAGAACCACAGCTCGCCGATGCCTTGGTGTGCTTGCGCACTTCATCCAGCGTAAATAAGCCATTTTCCTTGATAGATTTGACTATCGCGCCTTTACACACCCCGTTACAGCCGCACACTTCGGCGCTATCAGCCATGGCAGCGGCTTGCGTTTGTCCTTTGTGACCGGCATCACCTAGATGATTTTGGCCAAACATCAGATGGTCGCGGATTTCATGGATGTCTTTGTTGTCTTTTAGCATCTGGAAATACCATGAACCATCAGTCGTGTCGCCATATAGAACACTACCGACGATTTTGTCGTCTTTAACCACCAGTTTTTTGTAGACACCGCCCACGGCATCATGAAGCACGATTTCTTCCGTACCCTCGCCGCCCGAAAAATCGCCAGCGGAGAATAAATCAATACCCGTCACTTTAAGCTTGGTGGAAGTGACTGAACCCACATATCGCCCTATACCGAAATTGCCCAAATGGGTGGCGCACACCTTGGCCATTTCAAACAGAGGAGCTACCAAGCCATAAGACATGCCGCGATGTGACACGCACTCGCCAACCGCATAGATACGAGGATCATAGGTTTGCATGGTATCGTTGACCACGATGCCTCGATCGCAATGGATGCCTGCCGATTCTGCCAATGCAAAATTGGGGCGTATGCCTACTGCCATCACCAACAAATCCGCTGGAATTTCCGTACCATCCTTGAAACGCAAGGCAGCAACTCGCCCATCTTTACCAATGACGGAATCTGACTGTTGCCTCATCAAAAACTTTAGTCCTTTGGCTTCTAGCGATTTTTTCAACATTCTGCCGGCGGTCGCATCCAGTTGACGTTCCAGCAGCGTGTCGTGGATATGCACCACGGTCACGTCCATACCTTGAATTTTGAGACCATTAGCGGCTTCCAACCCTAACAGACCACCCCCTATCACCACCGCATTTTTGTACTTCTTCGCGGCTGCTATCATGATGTTGGTGTCTTTGATGTCACGGTAGCCGATGACACCATTTAATTCCTTACCTGGGATGGGTAACATAAAAGGCATAGATCCAGTCGCCAGCAACAAACGGTCATATTTCGAGCTGGTACCGTCTTCCGCCGTCACAACGCGACTTACACGATCTATCTTGTTGATACGCTTGCCAGTGTGCAAAGTAATACCATGTTCAGCATACCACTCACGTGAATTGAGGATGATGTCGTCTATGGTCTGCTCGTTCGCCAACACGGGCGAAAGCATGATGCGATTGTAGTTTGGGTAAGGTTCGTCACCATATACCGTGATGTCGTACAACTCCGGCGCGATCTTGAGCAATTCCTCCACAGTACGCATGCCCGCCATACCGTTGCCGATCACCACTAACTTCAATTTCTTCATGCGCTTCGCCCTATTCTTATCATCAGAAGGTGTACATCGCCGTTAACCACAGCTTATCGGTATCGCGCACACGGTTAGCCGTCGCAGAAGCAGCACCGCCAGTGGAGGCTACTGAGCGCTGA
>JAIOOY010000089.1 GCA_021414145.1 Methylophilales bacterium
GCGTTGCTCAATAGTTTTTTGTCTGAGACCAATTCGCTCACCATAGCTTGTCTGGCGGTCATATCAATTGCCCCCGACAGCCCAAGTATGGTCGCCGCTGTAATCAATATCGGCACCGTCACCGCATTGTGCCAAGTCAACCAGGCCATAGTAGCTGCCAGCAACATCTCAACCGTGTGGGTACAGAGCATGATGTTGCGTCGTGAAAAGTGATCCGCCAACATGCCACCCAGCGGCGTTGTCAACAGCATGGGGATCTGGCTGGAAAACGCCACCAGCGCGAGCATGAAGGGCGAGCCGGTGACACGATAGGTAATCCAGCCGAGCGCGACTTCCTGCACCCAGGTGCCGGTGAAAGATGTTAGCTGTCCAAAAAAGAACAACCGGAAATCGCGTCCGGCCAAAGCACGAAAAATAGTTTTCAAGGGGGTCCTACCAAAATCAGCAATGCAGACAAGCGCTGCATCTAGCCACATTTTACCGTAATGCTGCATGGTAAAATTTGGCACGCTATGAAATCCCCCTCACAAATCCAACTCCGGCTCGCTAATCTGCCCACGCCAGAGTTCGCCGGCGACCTCCCCGTCAACCAAAAGCGCGATGACATTGCGGCCACCATCGCCAAGCACCAGGTAGTGATTGTGTGTGGCGAAACGGGTTCCGGCAAAACCACTCAGCTCCCTAAAATCTGCCTTACCCTCAAACGCGGGGTAGCCGGCATGATAGGTCACACTCAGCCAAGGCGTATCGCAGCACGTTCTGTGGCGGCACGGATTGCTCAGGAGTTGAAATCACCACTCGGCCAAACAGTGGGTTACAAAGTACGCTTTAGCGATAAGCTTTCGAGCAGCACTTACATCAAGTTGATGACCGATGGTATTTTGCTGGCCGAGACGCAGGGCGATCCACTGCTCAAAAAATACGACACGCTGATTATTGACGAGGCGCACGAGCGCAGCCTGAACATTGACTTCCTGCTCGGCTACGTCAAACAACTACTCCCTAAGCGACCTGACCTCAAGGTGATTATCACCTCCGCCACCATAGATGCCGAACGTTTTTCCAGCCACTTTAACGGCGCACCGGTGATTGAGGTCTCCGGGCGTACTTATCCGGTGGAAATCCGCTACCGCCCGCTGGAAGAAACCGAGGAGGATGAGCAGGAAGAAAAAATGGAAGCCTCTATTCTTGACGCGGTAGATGATCTATCTCGTCTAGGACAAGGCGACATTTTGGTATTTCTACCAGGCGAACGAGAAATCCGCGACACCGCCGAACATCTGCGCAAGCATCATCCTCAAGGCGCAGAGATATTGCCGCTGTTTGCGCGTTTATCCATGGAAGACCAACAAAAGGTGTTCAGGCCCAGCGGCGGTAGACGCATCGTGTTGGCCACCAATGTGGCTGAAACCTCACTCACCGTGCCGGGTATCAAGTATGTCATTGACGCAGGGTTTGCGAGGGTCAACCGCTACAGTCCACGCGCCAAGGTTGAGCAACTGCAAATCGAAAAAATATCGCAAGCCGCCGCTAAACAGCGTGCCGGACGTTGCGGGCGTGTTTCCAACGGCATCTGCGTACGACTGTATTCCGAGGACGATTTCAACGCACGCCCTGAATTCACTGAGCCAGAAATTCTGCGCTCATCGTTGGCTTCAGTGATACTGCGTATGGCGGACCTCAAACTGGGCGATGTGGCGCAATTCCCCTTTATTGAAGCGCCCTCCTCGCGCCTTATTTCTGATGGTTATCAGTTGCTGCAAGAGCTCGGCGCGGTGGATGAGGAACGTCGCTTAACTAGCTTAGGTAGTCAACTTGCCAAGTTCCCGCTAGATCCCAAAGTGGGTCGTATGTTGTTGGCGGCCAAGGCTGAAAACTGCCTGACCGAGATACTGATTATCGCCAGCGCCCTAGCGGTACAAGATCCTCGTGAAAGGCCCATGGATAAGCGTGAGGCTGCAGATCGAGCACATGCAAGATTTGTAGATGAACGCTCGGACTTTCTAAGCTTGCTGAAAGTGTGGGACTTTTACGACGACGCGCTGAAACACAAAAAATCAAATCGTTTGCTGGTCAAGCAATGCCATGAGCATTTTCTCTCCTTCCTACGACTTAAGGAATGGCGAGAGTTACATACCCAAATCAGCAGCATGGTACATGACATGGGTTTGCGCTGTAACGTAATCCCCGCTGAACCGCCCGCTATCCATCGCGCCCTGCTGAGTGGATTGTTGGGAAATATCGGTTTCAAGGAAGGTGATGCTGATGTCTACTCTGGCGCGCGCGGTATCAAATTCACCATCGCGCCCGGCTCCGGCTTAAAAAAGCTCAAGCCCAAATGGGTAATGGCGGCAGAGCTGATGGAAACTGCAAAACTCTACGCGCGTTGTGTAGCGAAAATAGAACCGGATTGGATAGAGCCACTAGCTAAGGGTTTGGCGCAAAGTAGCTATTCTGAGCCGCGCTGGGACAGAAAACTGGCTCAGGTCTCAGCCTGGGAGCGTGTGACTTTATACGGCATCACCATCGTCCCCAAACGCCGTACCCACTATGGGCCGATAGATCCGGTTGAATCACGCAAAATCTTCATCCGCGAAGCATTGGCAAATGAAGAATACGATACAAATGCCAAATTTTGGCAGCACAATCGTCACCTAATCGCAGAAGTTGAAGAGTTAGAACACAAAGCACGACGACAGGATGTGTTGGTAGATGAGCAACAATTATTCGCGTTTTACGACAAACACATCCCGGCCGGGATCTTTAACGGCGCGACCTTTGAATATTGGCTGAAAAAAGAATCTGAAGCCAACCCACGACTGCTGTTTTTGAGTAAAGAAGACCTGATGCGTCACGGCGCGGACGGCGTGACCGAGGCACAGTTCCCGGAATCGATCAAACTAGGTGAAGCCGTGCTTCCTCTCAAGTACCGCTTCGAGCCGGGACATCCGCTGGATGGCGTGACGCTCACCCTTCCATTACACCTCCTCAACCAACTTGACCCCACCACTTGCGAATGGCTGGTCGCGGGCATGATTCGAGAGAAAATCACGCACCTTATCAAAACGCTACCCAAGACCTTGCGGCGCGTGTGTGTGCCAGTACCGGACTTTGTCACGGATTTTCTGTCCAGTTCCACTGATACTTCTACCAGCCTACAAGAGGCTCTCGCAACTTTCATCAAATCACGTACCGGTCTCAATATCTCATCGGCTGATTGGGATGACAAACCGCCTGCTCACCTGTTGATGAACTTTCGCGTGGTGGATGATGCCGGGCAGGAACTCGCCATGGGGCGTGACTGGGCGGCATTGAAACCAAAATTGGCGCAAGCGGCGCAATTGACCTTCCGCGAATCTTCCCCAGAAATCGAGCGTATAGGCTTGAAACAATGGGATTTTGGCGATCTCCCACAAAAGTTGGAGTTCACACGTGGCGTACAACGCCTCACGGGCTACCCTGCGCTAGAGGACAATGGCGATTCCGTGGCGATACGATTGTTTGATATCGAGCATGAGGCATTGACCTCACACCGCGCCGGCGTGGGGCGATTGATGCGATTGGAACTCAAGGAGCAGATGAAACAACTTGCTTCCGATGCCAAAGGAGGACTGCCTGGGTTTACCCAGTACGCGCTGATACTGCGCAATGTCATGACACCGGAAAACTTGAAAGAAGACCTGCTCACGGCCATCGCCGACCGTGCCTTTATTGGCGAAGATGTCCTGCCACGTTCGAACGCCGAATTCATGACTCTCAAACAACGTGCCAGAACTCGTCTGCCCGCTGTGACGGAGGGCGCAACACGATTGATACAGGCCATTGCTAGCGAGTACCAGACACTTACACTAAAAGTTTCTGCTTTGTCACCTTCCATGAACCGCATGAAGCGCGAAAGTGATGAATGTATCAATCACCTGCTCTATCAAAACTTTACCAGCCTAACCCCATGGGAACGCCTGCAACACCTGCCCCGCTACATTAAAGCAATAAAACTACGTTTGGAGAAATACCCTGGCGCAATAGACAGGGATACCAAACATGGACATGCCATTAACCAATTATGGAGCCGTTATCAGCAACGTCTGGAAGGTCTGCAGAAGCAAGGGAAAGTGCCAGAGAAACTGCTGGAATTTCGCTGGTTGATTGAGGAATTACGGGTGTCACTATTCGCACAAGAGCTGAAAACGCCGTTTCCTGTTTCGGTGAAACGGTTAGAAAAAATATGGATGGAACTAGGTTAGCGAAGCAATTGATTCAGTTTGCATTTTTCGATAAAAAGTTGACTTGTATCAATTCTGTTTGCATTAGCCTAGTTAGAATACTCTGGCATAGATTCGAGTTATGTCAGCCAACCTGTCTATCGAAAGGCCTCAATCATGGGCAAAACCACTCCTCTTCAATCAAGCGACCTAGTCAATAAGTCCATCAAAAAACTGGCTGACGAGGATTATTTCCAAATCGAGATGGAACATGCCAGTCTGGAAAAATTGCTTAACGACCTTACTGACTCTTGCTGCAATTTACACAACCAATTTGGTTGCCAAGGCTGTGGAGAAGGAAAACTAGCCGCATGCAGAGGGCGATTCCCTTCTTTTTTCCATGATCTTATTGAAATTGTTGGCAACCATTTTTATCACGAAGAGACCATCATGTTAAACAGGCCTCATGTAACAGAAGGGTACGAGTATTTTCGCGCGCATCGCGCAGCCCACACCAATATCATGCGATCGCTAAGCTCGTTGATTGGCGAGTGCTCAACACTGGATAAACTTGGCAAAACTGCGGAAAGCTACCGTCATTTCTATAACAAGCTTTCAACCTTGCTTGAAGAACATAATGTTGCTTTCGATGTGCCTTTTATTGAATCCACCAGAAATAACACCTCTCCAGGCAATCATCACCACTGACTAAAGCCACCAATGCATAATCAGATGGCTCAATCGTATTTGATATATTTGAAGCGCTGATCCTCATTCGGTGTACCTTCCAGCGCCCCGCCCTCTTTTCCTGGTTGCCAGCATATGACTTCTTCGATTTTCTTTGCTAAAGCGAAATCCTTGTCGCTGATACCCTTGGCACTATGGGTGACCAGTTTAACGATGACGAAAGCATAGGAGACGGTTAGATCGGGGTGGTGCCAAGCGGCCTCCGCCAAGTGTCCAACGGTGTTTACCACCATCAGAGTGGCCTTCCAGCCACCAGTCTTGTATTTACGGCGTATCCAGCCGTCTTCATACACCCAATGCGGTAATTCGGCAGCGAGTTTGGCGTTGATTTCCACTTCGTCATAAACCTTCTCCGTATTCATCTCATCTCCTCAAGTCATCAAATCCACATCACCACGCAGTATGGCTGAAAATTTGGCAATTTCACCAAGCCCAAGACAACTCAATGGACAAGGCATGGATGCGGAAAAATAGGGGAAGGTTGGATCCACCCAGCCTTTTTCTGCGAGTTGTTGCGGCGACAAATTGGTGGCATGGGAAATAGATTTCACTATTACCAGATGCTTGGCATTGAGCTGTGTCGCCAGCCATGCGGCCAAGCTATCCGAGGTGACATCCCAGTTTTGCGGGATATTTTCATCCGCCAACACCATGATGCTCGGCAACCAGATGATGCCGCGGTGCTGCCAGCTCCTCTCGGCAATTTCCAGTTCGTGCCTCGCCGTGACCAGTCTAGGCTCCAACGCTGCCAAAGTTAAACCGAATTGATCCATCGCCAGCACCGCCAATTGGTGAGCGATGGCATCATCAAACTTGGCGACTTTCTGCACTTTGCGCACGACATCGGCATACGCGCCACCACCTGGCACGATGACTACATGGCCGTCACTATTGCTGGCAATAGTGGATAGCCACAAAGGTAACTCAGTCGAGCCGAGTAGGCTGCCACCCAACTTGACTACTATCACGAAAACCTCCTGATCAATTCCAGCATGGTAGATGCCTTATCCCAAGTCTCACGATATTCCTGCTCCCCTACAGAATCCGCCACAATGCCTCCACCGGCGCAGAAACTAATGCTGCCCTGTGCCACCACCGCAGTGCGGATGGCGATGTTGGTATCCATATTACCGTCGAAGCCGATGTAGCCTATGGCACCACAATATACTCCGCGCCGATGCGGCTCCAACTCTTCGATAATTTGCATCGCCCGTAACTTGGGGGCACCGGTGATGGAACCGCCGGGGAAACAGCCACGCAGCAAGTGGGTGGCGGTATGGCCGGGGGCAAGCTGTCCGGTGACAGTGCTGACCAGATGATGCACATTGGCAAAACTTTCTAGCGCAAAGAGTTGATCAGCCTTGACGCTACCGGGCAGGCAGTTTTTGCCGATGTCGTTACGCAGCAAGTCCACGATCATCAGATTCTCCGCGCGGTCTTTGCTGCTGTTTTTCAGGTCTTGAATATTGACTGCGTTCTGCGCCAAATCGCTACTGGTGGGTCGTGTACCCTTAATCGGCTGGGTAAGGACTTGGCGGTGTTTCACCTGCAAAAAACGCTCAGGCGAATTGCACAAAATTTGCACATCCGGCAGGTTGAGATACGCCGAAAATGGCGCTGGGCTATGCTCTCGTAAATTCTGATATGCCAGCCACGGGTCACCATCAACCTGAGCAGAAAAGCGCTGAGCGAGATTAACCTGATAGCAGTCGCCCTCGACAATGTAACGCTGAATGCGCTGAAATGCCGATTGATATTGGCTCTCGGACATATTCGAGATGATGGGTGATAGCACCTTGAATAGGCTTTTGGCTGACTCCACAGGCTGCGTAAAACAATGCACCAGCTGCTGCCAATGCTCATGCGTCAACGGCGCACGGCCATAACTGGCGAGAAAACTGCGACGCTCCTGATGATCAACCACCAGCGCCCAATCGTAGATACCGACCTGCATATCGGGCAGATTTTCCGCATGTTGAGCAATGCTGGACAGCTTCTCTAAACGTCGCGCCAAATCGTATCCAAAATAACCCACCGCACCGCCCATAAAGGGCAAGTCGCTCTCACATTTCTGCTGCCTGCCCAGATAATCGCGCACCAGATCTAATGGATTCTGTCTCGAGATTTCGCTACTAGTGGGTGTGCAGATTTCGGTCAAGTCGCCACGTGTGGTAAGGGTGATGACCGGATCAGCCACCATGATGTCATAGCGTCCGTGCTTTGACTGCGGACGACCGCTATCCAGCCACATCGCCCAAGGCTTGTGAGCGATGGCCGCAAACAAGGCTGTGCTATCGGACTGGTAGGGAAGTTCTGAGAGTAGTGCTGTCATATTA
>JAIOOY010000011.1 GCA_021414145.1 Methylophilales bacterium
CTAAATCTATTCTCAGATGTAAGCACTTGTTGTTCGAGTTCCATATACCTAATCGCACCGTTACAGAACGAAGAAATATACAGTTACCTACCAACAAACACCTACACCTGTCGGTTGTTTATGTTGTTATAGAGCGTGCGTTACTGAAATTCAAATTGGTTGCGGGGGAAGGATTTGAACCTTCGACCTTCGGGTTATGAGCCCGACGAGCTGCCAGACTGCTCCACCCCGCGTCCGTATCGACAAAAAACTAGCGCCGAGAGGTGAGACTATAGCAGCTTTATGCGATTAACGTCAACCAAGAATGGCGATGCGTGCCCATTTTCGCTTACCGACCTGCGCCACCACAAGCGCTCCTGCTTTGAGTTTCAAGGACTTATCACTGATTTTTTCGCCATCCAGTTTTACACCGCCTTGCTCTATCATGCGGAGCGCATCCGAGGTGCTATCTACTAGACCCGCTTGTTTTAAGGCTTGAGAAATTCCAACTTCGCCGCCTTGTGCTTGAATACTGATTTCCGGCATATCTTCCGGCATTGCACCCTTTTGAAAACGTGCTTCAAAATCCGCCAAAGCTTGCTCTGCAGCTTTTTTGGAGTGAAAGCGGGTGACAATCTCTTGAGCAAACTGCACTTTAATGTCGCGTGGATTACGCCCAGCACCAACTTCCAGCTTCCACCGTGCAACCTCAGTAAGCGGCGTAAACGAGAGTAGTTCTATATAACGCCACATCAGATTATCGTCCACCGACATCAGCTTGCCGAAAATCTCTTGGGGGGGCTCATTGATGCCAACGTAGTTACCCAAGGACTTGGACATTTTGTTCACACCATCCAAACCTTCCAGCAAGGGCATAGTAAGAATGCACTGTGGCGCTTGGCCCATGTGTTTCTGCAACTCGCGCCCCATCAAAAGATTGAACTTCTGATCGGTACCACCCAGTTCCAAGTCGGCCTTCAGCTCAACCGAGTCGTAACCTTGTAACAACGGATACAAAAATTCGTGGATAGCGATAGGTTGATTGCCTTTATAGCGTTTACTGAAATCGTCACGCTCCAACATGCGCGCCACGGTATGCGTGGCTGCCAGTCTTATCATGTCTGCCGCATTAAGTTTATCCATCCAAGTGGAATTGAACACTACTTGCGTACGCTCCGCGTCTAAAATCTTGAATACTTGCTCAGTGTAAGACTTAGCGTTTTCCTTAACTTGCTCCACAGTCAAAGGCGGTCGTGTGGCACTCTTGCCCGTGGGGTCACCTATCATTCCAGTGAAGTCACCAATCAAGAAAAAGATGTCATGGCCTAGCTCTTGCAACTGGTGCAATTTGTTCAACAGAACGGTATGCCCCAAGTGCAGATCTGGTGCAGTTGGGTCAAAACCAGCCTTGACGCGCAGTGGCCGACCAGCTTTGAGCTTTTCCACTAACTCGTGTTCAATCAGCAGCTCATCGCAGCCGCGTTTGATGATTTCTAATGTTTCATGAAATTGGGTCATTTCGACAAAAGCCTTAACTTGAACCACACACAGCCGCCTTAAAAAACCATGCCAGCGCGGGAAAAAGACGTTATTCTACCGTCAATCTGACGACCCTTCATTAAATTGCAGAACTCTCACTACATAGGTCTCATGTCCGGCACTAGTCTGGATGGCGTGGACGCGGTACGCGTAGCATTTAATGCCGGGCACTGCGCCCTAGAGCGCACCTTTTTCTTGCCTTACCCTACCACGCTAAAACAGGCGCTGTTAGCACTTCACACCCCACAACATAATGAGCTGGAGCAAAGTCAACTCGTCGCTAATCAACTGGCACAACTTTATGCACAGGCCACTAAAGAACTGTTAGATGGGGTGCCGATTTACGCCATTGGCTGTCACGGTCAAACCATCAGGCACAGGCCAGAACTTGGCTTTACTCTACAAATCAACAACCCAGCATTACTGGCCGAACTCACTGGCATCACTGTGGTGGCGGACTTTCGTAGTCGCGATGTCGCCGCGGGCGGTCAGGGAGCACCGCTAGTGCCAGCATTTCATCAAGGTGTATTCGCTCATGCCAGCATTCACCGCACCATACTCAACATTGGTGGCATCAGCAACCTCACTGATTTGCCCTGTAATGGTGCCGTTTCAGGTTTTGATTGCGGTTTGGGCAATCTGCTCATGGATGCCTGGTGTCAACTCCACACTGGTCAAACCTATGATAGTGATGGCATCTGGGCGGCTAGTGGCATAGTTATTGCTCAATTGCTGAATGAACTGTTGTCGCATCCATTTTTCAAGTTGTCTCCGCCCAAAAGCACTGGGCGAGACATGTTTAATTTAGCCTGGCTGGAGCAAATGCTAAAACCAGAATATAAACCGCAAGACGTACAAGCCACTCTGCTGGAGTTCACTGCACGCGGCATTGCCGATGCAGTACAGCAATATTGCCTAGGGACACAAGCTCTTTATCTATGTGGAGGTGGCGCACATAACGGCGCGTTAAAATCACGATTGCATCAGCTATTACCTTTCAAGATCGCACTTACTGATGAGCTCGGCATCGGTGTCGATTGGGTGGAGGCTGCAGCCTTCGCCTGGCTTGCCAAACAAACATTGGAAGGAAAGTCTGGCAACCTACCCGCGGTGACTGGCGCAAAAGGTTATCGCGTACTCGGTGCGATTTACTCCGCAGCTTGATACAATCAGGTCTATGAAATCAAACAAAGCGACGATTACTTTCGACAACGGTGCAAAAGCCATCGAGCTGCCCGTGCTTTCAGGCACGCTGGGCAGCGACGTGATAGATATTCGCGCCTTGGGTCAGCACGGCTATTTCACTTATGATCCTGGCTTTATTTCCACTGCCAGCTGTAGCTCTAGCATCACCTTTATTGATGGCGACAAAGGCTTACTGTACTACCGCGGCTATCCTATCGAGCAATTGGCAGAACAATGTAACTTTACCGATGTCTCCCACTTGTTGATTAAAGGCGAGCTGCCAAACGCTGCTGAGAGCCAGGGCTTTGCCGATACCATTCGCGCCCACACTATGCTCCACGATCAAATGAGTACCGTGTTCCGCGGGTTCAGGCGCGACGCACATCCCATGGCGGTGATGGTGTCAGTAGTAGGTGCAATGGCAGCTTTTTATCCAGAAAGCTCAGATATCGCCAATCCAGAACAACGAGAAATCGCCGCACTCCGTTTGTTGGCGAAGATTCCCACCGTCGCGGCTTGGAGTTACAAGTACAACGTGGGTCAACCCTTCGTATATCCGCAAAATAGACTGGATTACGCAGCTAACTTTATGCACATGATGTTCGCGACACCCTGCGATACCTATACCCCCAACCCGGTACTAGTGAAAGCGTTGGAGCGCATTTTAATACTACATGCTGATCACGAACAGAACGCTTCCACCTCCACCGTGCGCCTCACTGGCTCTAGCGGGGCTAACCCTTTTGCCTGTATCGCGGCTGGCATTGCCTCGCTGTGGGGACCCGCCCATGGCGGTGCGAATGAAGCCGTGCTACAAATGCTGGAAGAAATCGGCAGCGTCAACAACATTAGTAAATGTATAGAACGCGCCAAAGATAAAAGTGATTCATTCAGGCTGATGGGCTTTGGACATCGCGTATATAAAAACATGGACCCCAGAGCCAGCATGATGCGCCACACTTGCCACGAAGTTCTCAACGAACTGGGTTTGACCAACGACCCAATGTTCAAAATCGCACTAGCACTGGAAAAAATCGCGCTAGAAGACGAGTACTTCATCAACAAAAAACTCTACCCTAACGTAGACTTTTATTCTGGCATTGTGCTGCGCGCCATGGGTATTCCCACCAATATGTTCACCGCCATCTTCGCGTTAGCAAGAACAGCTGGCTGGGTAGCACAATGGAGTGAGATGATTACCCATCCGGAGGCCAAGATCGGGCGTCCACGCCAACTCTATACTGGAAATATACGCCGTGAGGTGCTGCCGGTTAATCAGCGTTAGCCAATAAAAAAGCCGCTAATATCTAGCGGCTTTTTTAACATCTTTTTCTCTTAAACTGAGAATGAAGATCCGCAACCACAGGTACTGGTCGCGGTTGGATTCTTAATCACGAACTGCGAACCTTGCAAACCGTCGGTATAGTCAATCTCCGCACCAGCCAAGTATTGCAGACTCATGGAGTCTATCAACAAGGTCACACCTGCTTTTTCCACTATGGTGTCATCATCATTAACTTCTTCGTCAAAAGTAAACCCATATTGAAAACCGGAGCAGCCGCCGCCGGAAACAAACACGCGCAGTTTCAAATCTGGCGTACCCTCTTCCGCAATCAGCTCACTCACTTTGCTAGCAGCGCTGTCGGTAAAAATAATAGGGCTAGGCATTTCGGTCATTGCGTTCATTTCTATATTCCTTATAAGTCTCTCAACAGCGCTGAATTATGCGCCGCATACTAAGTGCGGTCAATCTTCGACCGAATTGTGGCCTAAAGATTCAATGTGGATTAGTTTGCCATCCACCACCGCGCCTACAAACATTTCCAGCGTTTTATAGCGTACATCACCGGTCACCCGTGCCTTGGCCTGCAGTTCTACATATTCCGTAGCATGCACCGGCCCATTCACAATGCCGTTGATGGTGGCATGAGATACGGAGATTGAGCCATCCACCCGTCCCTGCTCACTCACAATCAAAGTGCTGGGCTGCACGCTCACTTCATTAACATTACCATTCACCGTGCCGTCAATGCGCAAACCACCGCTGAACTCAACGTCACCTTCAATCACCGTAGCCGCCCCTATCAAGGTTTCTATGCGGCTCTGTGGGGTCATATTTTTCTTAAAAAACATTGCAATTCCTTTAAGGCAAAGTAGCTGATTGCGTCAGCTTAACGTCTGAAAATCCGGTTTGGAAAAATTTGGCCTGCACCCCTGTCACCGTCATTTTATCAGGTACGGTGAAACTTCCCTCAACGGGCTGATAATACTTAAAGTTGATCTTGAAACTGCCTTTGGGTTCTGTACCAGCAGCAATAATCTTGGTGACGGGCTTTCCGTCCTCGGTGCCGTTCATTTCCAGTTGCAACCGGCCTTGTACGCTCTTGTCGTGTTTGCCGGACTGGATGAGCAGTATACGGAACAGATATTCGCCTGCCTTGCTGGACTTAGTCACCTTGATGCTATGGAATTTAACCACCGCAACACTGGAACTATCTTCCAAAATACTTTTGTAGAAACCAATATCTTCTTTTAATTGTACATTTTCTTCCTGCAGCACCGCGATGTCTTTGGCCAAATCTTTTTGCGCCACCTGCGTAACTTGTTGCTGGCTTTCCACATGGATACTCTGCGTGCGTAACTGGCGATTTTCTTGTTCTAGCCGTTGCACATCGTCGCGTAATTGTGCGGTGCTATCACTGGCATAAAGCCAATAACCAAGGCCGAAACCGAACACCACCAATACTATCACCCAGAACACACGCCAATACCAAGGAATCTCCGCGCGCACAGCAACATTTTGCGCGGAAACACCAAAGCGAAGACGTAAAGCACGTGTTAGATTTCTCATGGTGAAAGTGCTAGCTGTTCCAATCCTGTCATTTCAGCTACTCCAAACATTAGGTTCATATTGTGTACCGCCTGCCCAGCGGCACCTTTAACCAGGTTATCTATCACCGATAACACCACCACCGTATCACCACTTTGTGGTTGATGCACGGCAATACGACACATATTGGAACCTCTAACTGAACGCGTCTCAGGGTGAGCGCCTTCTGGCAAAACATCCACAAAAGGCTCGTTAGCATAGCGTTTCTCAAACAAGGCTTGCAGATCCATCTGAGTATTTTTAAGCGTGGCGTACAGCGTGGCGTGTATGCCCCGTATCATAGGTGTTAAATGCGGCACAAAAGTCAAGCCCAGCGCACCCTTATTCATGCTCGCCAAACCCTGACTAATTTCTGGCAAATGCCTATGCCCAGAAACCGCATAGGCTTTGAAATTATCAGCCGCCTCCGCCAGCAATATATGCACTTCGGCCTTACGACCAGCACCGCTCACGCCCGATTTAGCGTCAGCAATCAAATGACTAGCATCCACCACCCCAGCTTCTAGCAAAGGCAAAAAACCTAGTTGTACCGCAGTAGGATAGCAACCAGGATTAGCCACTAGTCGCGCGTTTTTTATTTTTTCACGATTGATTTCAGGCAAGCCATAGACCGCCTCCGCTACCAGTTTTGGGCTTGCATGGCTCATGCCGTACCATTTTTCCCAAGTTGGAATATCTTTGATACGGAAATCCGCGGCCAAATCGATCACCCGTACCCCCGCATCCAACAACGCTTGCGACTGTTGCATAGCAATGCCGTTAGGTGTGGCGAAGAACACTAAGTCGCAATTTTTCAAATCGGCTTGTGCGGGATCGGTAAAAACCAAATCCACATGTCCGCGCAAGCTGGGGAACATGTCGGACACACGCTGCCCCGCCTCACCACGCGAAGTAATAGCGGTGATTTCCACATGAGTATGCTGTGCCAGTAACCGCAGCAATTCGACTCCGGTATACCCCGTACCGCCAACTATTCCTACTTTAATTTTGCTCAAAGCCGTATCTCTTTCAATTTCTTAGGTTTTTACTACGCGCATAGTAATGCACGCTGTCAAAAAAAGGCAACAAAAAAGCCGCAGGGTTTGCACCGTGCGGCTTTTTCCAACAAACGTAAATTAACGCTTGGAGAATTGTTTACGACGGCGCGCTTTGTGCAAGCCCACTTTTTTACGTTCAACTTCACGCGCATCACGGGTCACAAAGCCCGCTTTGCTGAGTTCTGATTTCAGCGTGGCATCGTATTCGATCAGCGCACGAGTAATGCCGTGGCGCACCGCACCAGCTTGACCAGATTCACCGCCACCCACCACGTTGACCATGATATCAAAATTGCTCAGGTTGTTAGTCAACTCCAATGGTTGACGCAGTACCATACGCGAAGTTTCGCGCGAGAAGTATTGATCCACCGGTTTGTCGTTGACTACGATATTACCCTTGCCAGACTTCATAAATACGCGGGCTACCGAGCTTTTGCGGCGGCCAGTGCCATAATTGTAGTTGCCTATCATGCGAATTCCTTATTGATGACCAATGGTTTTGGCTGCTGTGCTGCGTGTTCATGAGTAGCGCCAGCGTATACTTTCAACTTCTTAAACATAGCATAACCCAGTGGGCCTTTTGGCAACATGCCCTTCACGGCTTTTTCCAGCGCACGACCAGGAAAACGCTCTTGCATCTTGGCAAACGTGGTGCTGTAAATACCACCTGGGAAACCGCTGTGGCGATGGTAAATTTTGCCTTCAGCTTTATTGCCAGTCACGCGCAGCTTTTCAGCATTAACCACAATAATGTAATCACCAGTATCTACGTGTGGGGTGTAAATGGTCTTATGCTTGCCACGCAGACGACGGGCAACTTCGCTGGCAAGGCGGCCTAGCACCATGTCTGCGGCATCTACCACAAACCAGTCGCGTTGCACTTCGTGAGATTTAGCGGAAAAAGTTTTCATATCAATCTAAAGGTTCTTGTGCTTAAAAATAAGGGCGCGATTGTATGGCATACTTGACAGCCATGTCAAACAAATTAACGCTTAACTTCAACCATGAGTTTGCTTCTTACTAATACGGTTAGTGTCGCGCTGCTCCCGCCACTAAATTTGCTACTTCTTTCCATCGTCGGCATGTCGTTACTCAAGACTCGACGGCATCTTGCCCATATACTGTTAGGGCTTGTCATTATCTTGCTCTGGTTAACCTCAACTCCAATTGTTGGCCAGATTCTTTTGCGCTCCTTAGAACAAAATCGGCCTTTCAACTCTCACCAATCAGACGTTCAAGTCATCGTCATCTTAGGTGCGGGGCGCTATTTTAACGCACCAGAATATGGTAGTGACACTCTCTCTTTGCAGGCCCTTGCTCGCACACGCTACGCCGCCTACCTTGCACGCAACACTGGACTTCCTATTGTAACCAGCGGGGGCAATCCTGATGGTGGCGTTGCCTCGGAAGCGTCGTTAATGAAAGCCGTACTGGAACAAGAATTTCACGTTCCAGTGCGTTGGACTGAAGACCGCTCCAACACCAGCGCAGATGAGGCAAGAGAATGCTGGAAACTACTCGCGCCACAAGGCATTACTAAGATTGCCCTAGTTACTCACGCTTGGCACATGCCGCGCGCCAAACAAGCTTTTATTCAAGCAGGATTTGAGGTAATACCGGCACCCATGTCTTTTACCACATCATCACCCTTTAGCATCATACACCTGCTACCCAGTGCTGAAGGACTAAGTCTTTCCAGACAAGCTATGCATGAATGGATAGGCTTGCTTTGGTACCAACTTCGCGGTTTAGTTTAGATTTGATACGAAAACACTAGTCCTACAAATATCGCCGCCCCCAGCCAATTATTATGCAAAAAAGCCTTGAAGCAGTTTGTTTTATCCCGTTCACGAATCAGTGAATAGTGACAGCCCGCAATTCCAGCTGCCGCTAGCAGCCCAACAAAATAAGGCCAATGCAGTTGCGCTTGCAGACCTACCCACGCCAATAATTCCAGCATGGTCAAATAAAAAAACATGATTGCGGCCACTTCATACGCGCCAAAAAATAAGGCCGAAGATTTAATGCCAATCTTGATGTCATCGTCTCTGTCCACCATCGCATACTCCGTGTCATAAGCCAGCGCCCAGCACACGTTGGCCAACAACATCCACCACGCCAGCATCGTTACAGTACTAGTCTCGGCGGCAAAGGCCATAGGAATACCAAAACCGAAAGCGACACCCAAATAAGCCTGAGGAATGGCAATAAAACGCTTGGTAAACGGGTAACTTGCGGCTAAAAACAACGCAGGGATCGACAGCAGTATCGTCAATTTATTCAGTTGCAACACCAGCCAAAATGCTATCAAACTTAAACCAATAGCCAATAACAATGCCTCTTTCACACTCACCAAGCCCGCGGTGACAGGTCTATGCTGGGTGCGCTGCACATACTTATCAAAATTGCGATCAGCTATATCGTTCATCACGCAACCCGCCGAGCGCATCAGCACCGTGCCTAACACGAATACCGTCAACACCCATAGATTGGGTTTGCCGTGACTAGCAATCCACAACGCCCATAAGGTCGGCCACAACAGCAGTAAAATGCCGATGGGTTTATCCAGCCGCGTCAGACTGACATAAAGGCGCAAACGGTTTTTCATCGGGGTAACTCTAGCACGCCGGGCAAAAAAACCTCGGTCACCATGATAGTGGCTCCATGTAACATAAATACCGAACGCCGCGCCCAAAGGCATGGCGGCCTGCAATCCAACGCCGTGGCGGCGCGCTTATATAACGCATTACCTGGCATCAATTTTCGAAAGCTGAGCGGAGTACGCACCACAGCAGGGTTGGCAAACAGGGCTGCCCCCAAAGGCTTGCTACCAAGCCGCCCCAGCCCACGCCATGCCCCACGCAAGCTACGACGTGGCAACACGCTATGGGCAAATACTACGGGATTACCCTCACAATTAAGCGTGACCTCACGCAAAAGCGCCCGCTCACGAAGCCGCATTCCCAAAAGCAACAATTCGTCGCGCTGTGGACTGCCCCAACTCATGCTGACCCGAGTCACCGAAAACTGCTCACAGCTGGTTTGTAACCTAGCAGTAAGAGAACTTGCATCCACCAGCCAGTGACGATAAGCGCCACGCCCCATAGGCTTGGGCAACCAACTATTTTTTGAGGGGAAATGTTCGGAACGCGTTTTCACGCTGGCGATTATGCCATATAGAACAGCTAGACTTTGACGTACTCTTCAGCCTGTCCCAGCCAGCGTTGCAAATGCCCTTCAGCTATTTCAGGTTGTTCCTTGAGTAACCTATCCGCCCAGTCGCGAGCCGTTTCGAGCAAATCCACATCGCGTTCCAAATCAGCTATTTTGAGCATAGGCACGCCGCTTTGACGCACTCCTAAAAATTCGCCGGGGCCGCGCAAATGCAAATCGGCACGGGCGATTGCGAAACCGTCGGTGTTTTCAAAAATAATCTTTAGGCGCTCGCGTGCCATTTGTGACAGCGGTTTTTGGTAGAGCAAAATGCAGGCGCTTTGCACTGCACCGCGCCCAACGCGACCTCGCAGTTGATGCAGTTGCGACAGACCAAATCGCTCAGCATGTTCGATGACCATCAGGCTGGCGTTGGGCACATCTACGCCCACTTCGATAACGGTGGTAGCGACTAGGAGTTGAATGTAGCCCGCAACAAACTGCTGCATCACGGCTTGTTTCTCAGTAGGCTTCAACCGGCCGTGGACTAAACCGACTTTAATTTCTGGCAGGGTATGCGTGAGGTGTTCATAGGTATCGAACGCGGTCTGTAAGTCCAGCACTTCAGATTCTTCTATCAGCGGGCATACCCAATAGGCCTGTTGACCATTCAAACAAGCGTTGTTGATGCCGGCGATGACTTCATCGCGACGTTTATCCGCGACTAGTTTTGTTGTCACCGGCGTACGACCTGGCGGCAATTCATCTATCACGGAAACATCCAAATCAGCGTAATAGCTCATGGATAAAGTGCGTGGGATGGGCGTAGCGCTCATCATCAGCTGGTGGGTCTCCAGCCCCTTTTGGCGCAGTGCCAAGCGCTGATGAACGCCGAAGCGGTGTTGCTCATCCACAATAGCCAAGGCTAGGTTGGCGAAGGCGACTTTATCTTGGAACAAAGCGTGGGTGCCGATAGCAAGCTGCGCGCTACCGTCGGCGCAGGCTAGCATCGCAACAACCCGCTCGGATTTTGGCAAACCTCCCCGTCAACCATACCACACGAATACCTAAGGGAATCAACCATGCCGCGAGCTTTTGGTAATGCTGCTCAGCGAGAATTTCAGTGGGCGCCATTAACGCGGTTTGTTTTCCATTTTCAATGGCTTGACAGGCAGCTAAAGCGGCAACAATGGTTTTGCCGCTACCTACATCACCTTGCAATAAGCGTTGCATGGGGTGAGGCTGCGCTAGATCACGGCTGATTTCGGCGTGGACTTTTTGCTGTGCGCCAGTCAGCGCGAAAGGCAGCGCTTTTAACAAGCGCTGCGTAAGGTCGCTCCTCAAGGGCATTGCAGGCGCTTTTTGCTCATGCCGCCTTGCATAGTGGCGGCGCATGGAAAGTTGTTGTGCCAGCAATTCATCAAATGCCAGCCGCCGCCAAGCGGGGTGTTCACGATTTTCCAAAGCATCCAGTGAAGCCTCGGGCGAAGGTTGATGCAGCGCCAACATAGTAGAAGCAAAATCGGGCAAGACTAGTGCTTGCAATACCTCTTGCGGCAAAGTGTCATCCAAAGTGGAATCTAGCAACACCTGCGCCACCAGCTTACGCAACGTGATTTGCGACAGACTCGCCATAGTCGGATAGATGGGGGTGAGTGCTTGTTTCAGCGGGGTTTCTTCGCCCACTTTTTTGCATTGCGGATGCACCATCTCCATACCAAAGAACCCATAACGCGGCTCGCCAAAAGCACGGATGTGGCTACCTGCCTTTAGCTGTGCCACTTGGCTGGGATAATAATTGAGAAAACGCAAATACAACACGCCGCTGGCATCTTGTAGCTGGCAGATAAGCGCTTTGCGCGGTCGATATTGGGTTTCGGCGTGGATGATGTCACCTTCCACCTGCGCTGATTCGCCTAGGCGCAAATCACGCACAGCAGTGATGCGGGTTTCGTCCACATAACGCAACGGTAGATGCAGCAATAAGTCAAACGGGGTAAAGATACCGAGCTTTTTTAGCTTAGCGAGTAGCGGCTTGGTAGCGCCATTGAGATCAGCGAGCGCGTTCAGTTGTAAACCTAATATTTGACGTGCTCGACATTGCCACCTTTGATGCGGCTTAAACGCACGACTTCCGGCACTTTACGCAAACTACGCATCAACGCCGCCAAATGGATGCGGTCTTCCACTTGAACAGTGAAATTCATACTGCTGTATACGCCACCGTCATCACCCTCCATGGCAATATTATCAATGTTGGAACCAGACTCACTGATTGCAGCGGCCACTTTAGCCAACACGCCACGCTCGTTGGCCACGGTGATTTTAAGCGCCACCTTGAACAAGCGTTTAGTTTCCGGATCCCACTCCACATCCAGCCATTTTTCAGGGTCGTGGCGGAATTTACCTATCGTAGTGCAATCGTGGGTGTGTATCACCAGGCCTTTGCCCTTGTTGATAAAACCCAAAATCGGATCGCCAGGAATAGGGCGACAACACTTGGCGAATTGTACCGCCATGCCCTCGGTGCCACGTATGGTCATGTGCCCCAGCGGTTTGCTGGATTTTTCGGCGGCGTCTTCAGACAACGCAAGCAACTGCCGCGCCACCACGACGTTCAGACGTTTTCCCAAGCCAATGTCGGTCAGAATATCTTCCTGATTTTTCATCCCGTATTCGCGGATAAGCTTGTGCCAACGCGCCTCTCTGATTGCATGATTTTGAGACAATGGCGAATATGCGAACGCGCTTTACCGGTGACCACGTAATTCAGCCACACCGGGTTGGGTTTGGCGTGGGCGGCGGTGACGATTTCCACGTGATCGCCGTTATGCAATTCAGACCTCAGCGGTGCCAGCTCATGATTGATTTTGACCGCTACACAACGATTGCCGATGTCGGTGTGCACCGCGTAAGCAAAATCCACTGCAGTGGAGCCTTTTGGCAAAGGCAAAATCTTACCCTTGGGAGTGAACACATAAACCTCGTCGGGAAATAAGTCCACCTTGAAATGCTCTAGAAACTCCACTGAATCACTACTTTCAGACTGGATTTCCAACAAGCGTTGCAACCATTGGTGGGTTTGCTGCTGCAAGATGGAGAGATCAGCATCGCTGGTTTTGTACAACCAATGTGAGGCTACACCCGCCTCGGCAATGTTGTGCATATCTTGGCTGCGGATTTGCACCTCTATCGGTGTGCCAAACGGGCCGAACAGCGTGGTATGTAGCGATTGATAGCCGTTTGCTTTTGGCATAGCAATGTAGTCTTTGATCTTGCCCGGAATAGGCTTGTAAAGGGCGTGCAACACGCCCAAAGCGGCGTAACAACTGGCCGTATCTGGCACAATCACGCGGAAACCATAAATATCGAATACCTGCGAGAAAGTACCAACCCTTTCTTGCATCTTCTTATAAATGCTGTACAGATGTTTTTCGCGCCCGCTCACCTCAGCCACCACTCCACTTTTGGCAAGATGCTCTCTCATTGCCTCCAGCGTCTTGCCGACAACTTCTTTGCGATTGCCGCGCGCCGCCTTTACCGAACGCAGTAACACACGTTGGCGCATGGGATACACTTGTTCGAAGCTCAGATCTTCTAACTCTTGGTAGATACGGTTCAGGCCTAAACGATTGGCGATCGGCGCATAAATATCCAGTGTTTCCCGCGCTATGCGCACACGTTTTTCCGGCGACATCACCTCAATGGTTCGCATATTGTGTAGGCGGTCAGCGAGTTTGATCAAAATCACCCGCACGTCTTGCGACATCGCCAGTAACATTTTGCGGAAATTCTCCGCCTGTGCGTGAGTCGCAGTTTGGAACTCGATTTTATCCAGCTTGGAAACGCCATCCACCAGCTCGGCCACCGTCTTCCCAAAGCGCGCGCTGAGATTGGCGTGGGTAGTGCCGGTGTCTTCCATAACGTCGTGTAGTAACGCTGCCATCAGCGCCTGTGGATCAAGATGTAGTTCGGCCAAAATGCAGGCCACAGTCACTGGATGGGAAATGTAAGGCTCGCCGCTTTTACGCATCTGCCCTTCATGTGCGGCGGCGCTGTAGCGATAGGCTTCCATCACGTGCGCGATGTCGTCGGACTTGAGATAGCGCAGAAGATGCTGCGTGAGAAGTGAATCGTCGCTGTCAGCAGGCAACAGCGGGGGAGTGTGTGAAACCGGAGCTATGGTCTCCGGTTTACGTTGAACATTGCTGCGTGCCATAGAGAGGCCTCATTAGGCCTGTCCTCGGTTGAGTATTTCCAGCCCCACTTTACCGGCAGCAATTTCACGTAAGGCTATCACCGTGGGCTTGTCCCTTTGCACGTGGCTCACCAGCGGCTCAGAACCATTCGCAATTTGTCGTGCACGATAAGCCGCAGCCAAGGTCAGGTGAAAACGGTTGGGAATGATTTCGAGACAGTCGTCTACAGTGATACGAGCCATGTGAATACCTTAAAAAGAAACTAATTGGAGAAATTATTGATGACCGCAGCATGTCGCACCAACTGCTTCTCAACACGCAAACGCTGCGTCAGAAAAACCGCTTGCAAGTCGCGCAACGCGTCATCAAAAACGGTATTGATTATAACATAGTCGAATTCGGCCACATGCTGGATTTCCTCATGGGCATTGGCTAAACGTCGCGCAATGACTTCGTCGGAATCCTGCCCACGTTTATTCAAGCGTTCACG
Source organism: Methylophilales bacterium (assembly GCA_021414145.1). Classification (GTDB taxonomy): domain Bacteria; phylum Pseudomonadota; class Gammaproteobacteria; order Burkholderiales; family Methylophilaceae; genus CAILHX01. The sequence goes on from JAIOOY010000011.1 coordinate 14,473, forward strand.
TAGCGCGTCTTCTGAAGGTGGCAAAATAAATATACTCACCGCATTGGGGAAAATCTTGCGAACCTGCGCTGCGCCCTGCCAATCAATTTCCAATAACAAATCGTCGCCCTGACGCATCACATTTTCCGCCCACGCCTGCGAAGTGCCGTAATAGCCGCCATGCACCTTGGCGCTCTCCAAAAACTCACCCGCCTTCATCATGGCTAAGAACTGTTCTTCATTTACAAAATGGTAATCCACGCCATCAGCCTCACCGGGACGTGGTGGGCGTGTGGTGTAAGAAATAGAAAGCTTGATGCGAGGATCAGCCTTGAGTAAGGCGCGCACTAGCGTAGTTTTGCCTGCGCCCGAGGGTGCCGCAACGATAAACAGATGGCCAGACGTTTTCATATGCTTATTCTAATCTGTTTAGGGGGCGCTGCACTAATGGAAGTACTCATAGGTGTTGATAAAGCCTGAAGCTCTCGCGTCTATCACTGGGGCGCTTACCTTGCCAAACAAGCTTCCAATCATCACCAGGGTCAACTTGCGCTCGTCCGAGTTCATCTTCAATCAAGTATAAATCGCAGCTTAAGCTTTGCACGATCTCAAAGCGCTGGACATGGATATTGGCGTAATAATCCAGCGCGGCGCGTTGTGATTCGCCTACGTCGCGCGCTGTGATGCAAGCATAGTTGGCAGGCAGGGCTTTTTGCATGGACAAGAATGGAGCCTGATAGCTCTTGGCGGCATCCAACCACGGCAGCCACAGCGTCATCACCAAGCCCCAAAACAGCAACATACCAACCGCCCAGTCGTTAATCGCGGCACGATTGGAGCGGTTGCTATTAAATACAACTACAATCCAAACGATCGTAAACATCAGCGCAGCAATGAAAAAAACCACATTGAATTCAGGCACGTAACCCAACGACAGTTTGTGCATACGTCCCGCCAGCTTGACCGGGAAGCCGGTCATCATGGCGAACCAACCAACCCAAATGAAACCTCCCACGACAGCGAACAACATGATGCCAAACCAATTGAGTGCTGCGGCCAGACTACGACTGAGCGTCTCTACGGCAGGGGTGGCGAGCAAAGTAAGCGGTATTAGTAATGGCAACAAATACACGTCGCGGCTGGTTGTACTGATTCCAAGCATAGCAAAACTGATAAGAAAAAATAGCAGGCACAACTGAATAGGGGCGTGATCAGGTCGCCATTTACTTAAAGTCCAAATTGCCAAGGGCAGCGCAGGCCATGCGTACCAGAGGATAGCTCTACTGAAATACACAAAATTACGGCTGATCACGCGGCTGTTTTCTAGCCAACTATCGAATAAATCAGGTGCGTGTTGTTGAAGTTGCACTAGCCACGGGGCGATCCACGGCAGTGCCGCAACCACTCCTACAGACAATACCAGCCAGTAAGAGCTGCGTCGCCAATGGTCGAATAAAAGTGGCAATAACAGAGCACTGGAAGTGATAATTTCTAGATTCAGCAGCCCTTTGGACAAAAAACCTATACCCGCACCGGTGCCTAGCAACAAGCCTGCGCGCAATGGGCGACGTGGAGACAACGCCAGAGCATAGAACGCCATCGCATAGCCAGTAAGGCCGGAGACTTCCGGACTAATGGAATGCGCCGTAAATACCAGCCCTATCGAGCCGATGAAAATCAAGGCCGTCTGCCGCCCCGAACCTACGCCCCACAACTCCCGCCCAGCCATGCCAATGAATAGCAAGGTCAAACTCATCCACATGCCAGAACTCAGTCTCGCTGCATCATGCAGGCTGAGTAGTGGAAGTTTGGCGAAGAGAGCCGCGACGAGGTAATACAGCGGTGGATTTTTAAGCCACGGCTCACCGGCCAGCATGGGTACCACCCAGTCTCCACCCGCTAGCAGATGTTTGATGATGCTGACCGAAATCAGCTCGTCTGGCTTCCACGGTGCATGGCCAGCCAGGCCTATTATGACCCACAGCACACACAACAAAATCAGCAAGCGCGTTTTGGTACGCTCACCGATTTTGGGTTTGGGGTTGGCGAAGACTGCTTGCCAGTCGTGGTCTAATCCAGGAGACATACGGATATTCTAACAAACAAAAAAGGCAGCCGAAGCTGCCTTTTGAATATACCAAGACACAAGCATTACATGCTGTATTTTTGGCGGAATTTCTCGACGCGACCAGCGGTATCTACAATCTTTTGCTTGCCGGTGTAGAACGGATGGCACTGCGCGCACACTTCAATACCCAAGTTGCGACCAGCAGTGGAGCGAGTGGAAAACTTGTTGCCACAGCTACAAGTCACTTGGATTTCTGCGTATTCTGGATGGGTTTCTGGCTTCATAATGTTTGTCCTTCAAATGCTCAGTCGCTGGAAAGTGCGCGATTATCCGCGAAAATCGTGTCGTACGCAATCTCAAATCTATTTTTTTGCGATGACGAACAGTCCCGCAACGATAAACGCCGCGCCCAGCAACAAACGCAAGGTGATGACTTCTTTCAATATCAGCCAAGCTAACAGTATAGCCACCACCACGCTGCCTTTATCAATCAGCGCCACGGTCGCCACATCGCCCACTTTAAGTGCTTTGTAATAAAACACCCAAGACACCGCAGTGGTGATGCCGGACAGCCCTAGCCAAATCAGGTTTTCTTTACGTAGCGCGTGGATTTCTGCGGGAACTACAGCAAAAGCGGCGAATAACATGACGAAAAGCAGCACGTAGAGAGTGCGGACTGTTAAGCCCAGTTCCGCAGAGATGCCAATTAGTCCTTGTTTGGCAATGACAGAGGTAAAGCCCGCGAACAACATAGACACAAAAGCATAGAAAACCCAGCGTTCCATGGCGTTATTCCTCAAGGTGCGACAAGATTGGGAGCATCTCTGGCAATCAGCTGATAAGCTGTGGATTGTATGCCCGCAACACCGAGACTCAAATGAATATTCACGCTAGTTCGCGCCGCTATGCCAGCCGCAATATCAGTGTTTTTTGCCAGATAGTCTTCAGGGCTGAAGCTACGTTTTGCCACAGGAAAATCAGGTTTAGCTGTTAACGTAAGCTCAAGTAATGGATATGCCTGCGAATAAGGTGCAATATTCTTGATGCTGGCCTCAAGCACCAGCACATCGGCGTGTTCAGGATCACTACGCAGATTATGATCTTCGATGCTGATGAGCCCTGCGCGCCGTGGCAACTCCACCGTGCAATGCAACACCTTGCAACTAGCGGAAAGCACTGCATAGCTGCGTGGGTAATGTGCGACTAATACTGAACGGAAAAACAGTGCACACTGTGCCATAAGCACCAGTGATAACAAGGTGACAGCGACTAGTGGTTTGAACAACCCAGACCAATTGATACGCCGTTTTTGGAACAAGGTTTCTGGTACGGGGATGTCAGGGACAGGCTCTGGCGGTGTTTCAGATGGCGATTCTGGCAGAAGCTCTTCGGCCAAATCTTCAAGTGTGTAGGTTTCACTGATGCTAGGAGTTTCTATCGTCTCGGTATCTTCCATTGCCTCGACGGACGGCTCGATGGGAACTTCATCAGGCGCATTTAGTGAGTCCGGCTCAAAACGGTGTTCAAAAGCGTTGAACACATGCTGGCAAGCACTGCACCGACCCTGGCCTGCACTGGCCGCCAACGCCTCTTCCTGCACCTTAAAGTGTGTGCTGCAGGCGGGGCAACAGGTAATGAAATCACTCATCGTTTGATTCCGGTCAGCAACGTCCAGTTTTCCATAAAAATTGGCTCTGACATATTGAACCACTCGGTATAAATCGCAGCAACCTCTTGGGCCTGTTCCGCCAAGATACCGGATAACGCTATTTTCCCACCTGCCTTGCAAGCGCCTGCCAGCGCTGGTGCCAGCAGTTTCAGTGGAATAGATAAAATGTTAGCGACGACAATATCGGCACGTAAACTGGGGATTTCATCCGGCAAATAAAACTGCGCTTGCACTTCATTCTGCTGTGCATTGTAGCGGCTCGCAATCATGGCCTGCGGATCAATATCTATCCCTATGACCTCACCCGCGCCCAGCATTTTAGACGCTATCGCCAAAATACCGGAGCCGCAACCGTAATCGCACACCGACTCACCGCCGTGGATGTGATCGGTGAGCCAAGTTAAGCAAAGATGCGTGGTGGGATGACTGCCGGTGCCAAAGGCCAAGCCGGGATCAAGCACGATATTCAACGCGTCTGGCTCTGGTGCTTGATGCCAAGACGGCACTACCCACAAAAGTTGGTTGATTTGTATGGGCTGAAACTGCGATTGTGTGGCACGTACCCAGTCTTGCTCAGGCACGGCTTCAATGGTGTATTGCGGGGGTGTGATGCCGACAGCGGCACTTACTTGTTGGGTAAGAGACTCTAAATCAGAGTCTTCGCCAAACAAGGCGCTGACGATGTTGCGCGTCCAGACAGTAGATTCCGCCATGCCTGGCTCGCCGAAAATGGGGGTCTCAGCTAAGGTCTCGGCATCGGCATCTTCTATACTCACCGACAGCGCACCTAGCTCCATCAGTGCGTCGCTTAAGGCTTCTGCCTTGGCAGCATCGGCCTCAATTCTGAGAGACTGCATACTTAGTTAAGATAGACCAAAAATGCACTCCGCGCCGCGCTGGCTAGGCGCAACGACGCAGACAGTAGATTTTGTTACTGCAAGGAGGTGCAACAACGCCAGCGCAAGCGAATGCATTTTTTAAGTTTTGATACCGAGCTTGTGTTCTAGGTAGTGAATACTTGTACCGCCTTTTTTAAACGCTTCGTCCAACATCAACTCGCTATGCAGCGGCACGTTAGTTTTGATGCCTTCAATCACCATTTCCGACAAGGCAATGCGCATCTTAGCAATGGCTTGGTCACGCGTATCTCCGTAGGCGATGAGCTTACCTATCATCGAATCATAATTGGGCGGCACCATGTAGCCGTGATAAGCGTGTGTATCTACGCGGATACCAGGCCCACCGGGCATGTGGAACGCGGTCAAGCGCCCCGGTGAAGGCATGAAAGTATGCGGGTCTTCGGCATTGATTCGACACTCGATGGCATGGCCGTGGGGTTTAATATCTTTTTGACTCCACGGCAGCTCTTCGCCAGCCGCAACTCGAATCTGCGCTTGCACGATATCTATGCCGGAAGTGAGCTCGGTTACCGGATGCTCGACCTGCACGCGCGTGTTCATTTCAATAAAATAAAATTCGTCGTTTTCAAACAAAAACTCAAATGTACCCGCACCGCGATAACCTATGGTGCGGCAGGCTTCGGCGCAACGTTCGCCGACTGCGTTGATGAGCTTACGTGGAATGCCGGGTGCGGGAGCCTCTTCGATGACTTTTTGATGGCGACGCTGCATAGAACAATCGCGCTCGCCCAAATACACAGCATTGCCGTGCTCATCCGCCATTACTTGAATCTCTATGTGGCGCGGCTGGGTGAGGAACTTTTCCATGTACACCACCGGGTTGCCAAACGCGGCTTGAGCCTCGGCCTTGGTCATCTCTACCGACGACAACAACGCCGCTTCAGTGTGTACCACGCGCATACCTCGCCCACCCCCACCGCCAGCGGCTTTGATGATGACGGGATAACCCACACTACGGCCTATCTTCAGTACTTCTTCCGGATCGTCCGGCAATGCGCCGTCAGAACCCGGCACACAAGGTACCTTTGCAGCTTTCATGGCATCTTTAGCGCTGACTTTATCGCCCATCATACGTATGGTTTCGGGACGTGGGCCAATGAACACAAAGCCGCTTTGTTCCACGCGCTCCGCAAAATCGGCATTTTCAGATAAAAAACCGTAGCCGGGGTGTATGGCTTCGGCATCAGTGACTTCTGCCGCGCTGATGACCGAGGGTACATTCAGGTAAGACAAAGTGGAGGATGCAGGACCTATGCAAACTGATTCATCTGCTAGTTTGACGTATTTGGCTTCACGGTCAGCTTCGGAATACACACAAACGGTTTTGATACCGAGTTCACGACAAGCACGCTGTACACGGAGGGCAATTTCCCCCCTGTTCGCGATTAAAATTTTCTCAAACATAATTAACCTATGACGAACAAAGGTTCGCCATACTCTACCGGATGACCATTCTCAACCAGAATAGCCTTAATCACACCACTTTTGTCAGCTTCAATCTCGTTAAGCAACTTCATGGCTTCGATGATACAAATGGTGTCACCTGCATTAATCGTACTACCAACTTCCACAAAGGATTTGGCATCAGGCGATGGCGAACGGTAAAACGTACCTACCATAGGCGATTTGACGATATGTCCATCAATCTCTGGTTCTTCAGCCGCTGCGGAAGGAGCTAACACCGCTGCCACAGGTGCTGCGTGGGCAACAGGCGCTGCCGCATAGCTCTGCATGTACTGCATGGGCTGCGCTGCCTGCTGACGACTAATCCGTACCTTCTCCTCACCCTCGGTGAGTTCCAGTTCAGAAATACCGGATTCTTCGACCAAATCAATCAGTTTCTTAAGTTTGCGTAAGTCCATAGTCCTTATCCTGCTTGAATGTGGTTAATTGCGTAATCCAGCGCGTACTCATAGCCCGCCGCACCTAAACCGCTGACTACGCCGACAGCAATGTCTGAGAAGTAGGAATGGTGGCGGAAGGCTTCACGCGCTTGGACGTTGGAAAGATGCACTTCGATAAAAGGGGTTTTCACTGCTGCCAATGCGTCGCGCAATGCGACGGAAGTATGAGTAAAGGCAGCAGGATTGATGATGATAAAATCGCAGGGTTGCTGAAACAAGCTATGCAGCTTGGCAACCAAGTCGGCCTCGGCATTGCTCTGGTAGCTTTCCAAAACTACACCGGCAGCTTTGGCTTTAGCTGCAAGACGATTATTAATGGCATCAAGGGTATCTGCGCCATAATGTTCCGGCTCCCGTACACCCAGCAAATTAAGGTTGGGGCCGTTCAAAACCAGTATTCGAATCGAGGCTTTTGCCATCGTTTTGGATTGAATTTCCGTAAAACAAGAATTACAAGTTTGCCGCAGATGGCGGGGTGTTGTCTAGCACAATTGACGAAATTAACAGAAATTACTGCTTTTTCAGCACATTAGAGCAGATAGCTCAAAGTAGGGGTGCAAGTGCCTTTTCCAGCGTTGATTTATCAATCATTCCGAACATAATGTTAGCGATTTTACCATTTTTGTCTACCACCACAGTGAACGGCAATATGCCTTTATCATTACCTAAGGCTTGCGCCAAAGCGAGCGCCTCAAAGTCACCAGACAGCAACGTATAACCCACCTTAAGCTCTTCAGAAAACGCTTTCAGGTGGTCGGCATCTTCGGCGGAAATGCCGACAATTCGCACATCTTTCGCACCATAATCGGCCTGAAACTCGTCCAGCATGGGCATTTCTTCGCGGCATGGCCCACACCAGCTTGCCCAGAAATTAACAACCAATACTTTGCCACGCCATTGCGAGAGTTTTTGCGGCTTGCCTTCGCTGTCAGGGAAGCTGGAAGCAAACAGTGCGTCCGTTGAAGCAAAGGACTTGCCCTTGAGCGCTGGAAAGAACTGGACCGCAAGCAGTGCGGCCACGCCTATCAGCAGCAGGACAATCAGCACTCTACGGGGTTTGGACATTGACCATCCTTGGATAGAAATACGCGATTCAGCGATGCCATGAAGAGTTCCGCAGGTTGGTAACCCACCACTTTGGCCGGGACGATCTCGACACCTTCGCGGTCAAAGAACAATATGCCCGGCGGGCCAAACAGGCCAAAACGAGCGAGCAAGGCCTTATCCTCTGCGGTATTGTCAGTAACATCGGCCTGGAGTAACGAGACATCTTTCAATGCCTTGCGTATTCGCGGATCCGAGAATGTGGTTCGCTCATACTCCTTGCACGAGGCGCACCAGTCAGCATAGAAATCCAGCATCACGTAATGCCCCTTGGCCGCAAGCACAGCAGCATCCAGGTCTGCCACATTCTTGATGCGTTTGAACGGTAAGCCGCTCTCTACCTTGCTATCAGCCTTACTGTTGGAAAATATGCCAGACAAAGGTTGTAGCGGATTACGATTACCAGCCAGCGCTCCCAGAATCAGGGATGCACCCAGAATCAAGGCGACTATGCCGATTGCTTTGCCGAGGCGCGGCCCGTTACCCGCTTCGGCCGGTAAGGGATCGAGTGCAGATAGGAATATTGCCGTGCCTATAGCTAAAGCACCCCACAAGCCCATCTGGGCTGCGACGGGGATTACCGGTGACACCAGCCAGATGGCCATGCCTAGCATCATGATACCGAACAGGTTACGCACCACCGTCATCCAGTGCCCCGCCTTGGGCAACATCGAATGTGAGAGCCCGACCGCCAGCAGCGGCATGCCCATACCCAAGGCCATGGCAAATAACGCCACACCACCTAACACCACGTCATGAGTATTGGCGATAAACAGCAGAGCGCCAGCCAAAGGCGCGGCAACACATGGACTAACCAGTAACGCTGACAGTGCCCCCATGGCAAAAACGCTGATAAAACGCCCGCCCTTGATGTGGTTGGTGGCTTCTGCGATTCTCGATTCAAAAGCGCTGGGCAAGCGTAATTCGTACAAGTCAAACATGGAAAGCGCCAAAACCACGAATAACAGCGCGCCAAAGCCCAATGCCCACGGGTTTTGCAGCGTGTTGCTAATGAGATGGCCGGATAAGCCCGCCGCGACACCAGCCAGTGCGTAGGCCACCGCCATGCCCAATGTGTAAGCCAGCGACAAGTGAAAAGCATGGGCACGACTGGGATGTTCGCCGTAACCAACGATGATGCCGGACAAAATAGGAATCATGGGGAACACACAAGGCGTGAACGCCAGCAATAGCCCGAAACCAAAGAACCCCAAGGTGATGAGCCATAGCTTGTGGCTACCTAGTAAATTTTGAATGTGGTCGTTTTCTGACGGCGTACTTGCTAGCTTGGTCGTAGTGGCAGGCAATTCGAGTTCAAAGGTCTTTTTCATCGGCGCATAGCACAAACCTTTTTCGCTACAACCTTGAAACCCCGCGTTGAGCGTGATTTTTTGAGGCGTAGCACCTATGTGTTGCAATCTGATCGTGACTTCAAAGGGATGGTGATAGACCTCCGATTTGCCGAAATTGGGGTCGTCCTTGATTTCGCCTTTGGGCAGTTCAACGGCGGAAATGCTGCTTTTCGTGCCTTCACCCAGCTTGAAGGAAATGCGTTTTTGATACAAATAATGTCCGGGGGCGACGGTGAAACTGGCGATGAGGGTCTGTGCATCCAGCGACTGCACATTCAGCTTAAACGCCTCGTCCGGCGACAAAAAGGCTTCGTCAGAAGAAGCACTAAAAACACTTCCCAAATCCGCTGATGACGAGCGCTCAGGCAACAAACCAGCAAAGGCCAGCGATGGCAACAGATACGCAAGTAGTAATAATTTTTTCATGCAGTTTCTTGTCTACCCATTTCAAATTTGCGGGCAATCCTCCATCTATCAAGACACAAATGAATCAGCTAAGTTCTTGGGGTATTTACCGCGGTCACACCTTCAGGCACATTAGTCACCATCGGTGCCACATTCATTACATTGTCAGGAAAAGCTATGCGACTGTTGTTGATACTCATCATTTTACTTGGTTTCCCGGTGCTGGAAATCAGTATTCTCATGAACCTCGCCGAGCAATACGGCTGGTGGGTGGGGGTTTATCTGCTGGGCAGTGCCAGTTTGGGATGGTTGCTGATTCAAGAGGAGCGCCTGGCCGTATTCGGACGCTTGTATCAAGCCTCCCAAGGCACACAAACGCCCATCAGGGCGCTGCTCACCAGTGCCAGCCGACTGGTGGCGGGTGTACTGCTGATCCTGCCGGGAGTGATTACCGATGTGCTGGCAGTGCTGATACTGCTGATTCCCATGCCGCAATCAAAAGTACCGCCTCCAGAGGATGGCGTGATAGAGGGTGAGTTCCGACGGGAGGAATAAATGGAATTGACAACCAAACAGCAAGGAGTTGCACGTGGAGCCGCTACGGCGGCGGTTTTAACCGTGATCGGCTTAGCTGGTGTACCCCTATTGCTACCTGAAGCCCTATTGCCTACCGACGAACCAGTGGCGCGTATAGTCTGGGCAGTGCAGTGGGCGCTCTTGCCTGTAATTACGCTGGTAGTGGCTGTGGGACGCATGGGCAATCAGCGCTTTTACAGCCCACAAGATATAGATGGTGCAGGGCTGACTCAACCCACCGAGGAAGCGCGTATCCGCCAAGCCATATTGCAAAACACGCTGGAACAAGTAGCAATTGCACTACCGGTATATCTGGTTTGGGCGCTGGTTATGCCGCTAGGATGGCTACCTTCGATTTGTGTCGCTGCGACGCTGTTTGTGTGTGGTCGCATCCTCTTTACCCACAGATACGTAAAGGGAGCAGCGGGCCGCGCGATGGGCTTCGGACTTACGTTTTATCCTTCTATGGGAATGCTTGTCGCTCTGGTGTGCGCGATAGTAGGCCGTATCGTCATTGATTCTTCATCAAGCTTGCTGTGATAGACTGCCGCTTTTGCTTGTTTCACTTGCTTCATGTCTTTTCAAATTACCCTTCAACCCAGCGGCCATAGCTTCCCCGCCTCTCCCGATGACACCGTTCTCAAAGCCGCCCTAGATGCAGGTTACACCTTGCCTTATGGCTGTCGCAATGGCGCTTGCGGTTCGTGTAAAGGGTCCATCATCAGCGGCACGGTGGAATACCCCGACATCCAGCCCCAGGCCTTGACTGTGGTGGATGTGGCAGCCGGTAAGGCGCTATTTTGCTGCGCGCAAGCGACTTCTGACCTGCTGATAGAATGCCGTGAAGTGGCAACCAAGGACGACATCGCGCCGCGTATTTTGCCGTGCCGTGTAGAGAAAAAAGTGCAGTTGACGCACGACGTGATGGCGCTGTATTTGAAGTTGCCAGCCAATGAACGCTTGCAATTCATGGCCGGGCAATATGTGGAGTTTTTACTTAAAGACGGTAGCCGCCGCGCGTTCTCGCTCGCCAATGCGCCGTTCGACGACAACATGCTGGAAATCCACGCCCGTCTTATCCCCGGCGGTACATTCACTCAGTACGTGTTCAACGAGATGCCGGAAAAAGCCATTATGCGCATCGAAGGCCCTTTGGGCAGCTTCTTTCTGCGTGAAGACTCGGAAAAACCCATCATTTTTGTCGCGGGCGGCACCGGCTTTGCCCCGATCAAAGGCATGATAGAACACGCGTTGCACCACGGCAGCAAGCGTGAAATGGTGCTGTATTGGGGAGCGCTTTCCGGCCGTGATATGTACATGCCGGAGTTGCCGGAAAAATGGGCGGCGGAACACCCCAACGTCAAATTCATCCCAGTACTTTCAGACCCCATGCCGCAAGACGACTGGGCTGGGCGCACAGGTTTTGTTCACCACGCGGTGATGGCGGATTACCCCGATTTAAGTGCCTATGAGGTGTATTGCTGCGGTGCGCCGGGCATGGTGGAGGCCGCGCACAAGGACTTTGTGGCGCAAGGCTTACCGGAGCATGAGTTCTTTTCAGATGCTTTCACCTTCGCACCCAAAAAGCCACAAGCAACCGCTCCGACATAGCATTTCTCTGTGATCATCGTAAAAAAGGCCGACAGAATTGTCGGCCTTTTTTTGGGCTAGCTACATCATGCCCTTACTAAGAGTGAATTGTTGTTACTAAACTGCTGGTCACCGTAGCTGCCAGTAATGCCATACGCTTGCAATAGCTGAGCAATTTTCTTGAGACTACTCAAACTTTCAGAGGCACTGCTAATACTGGTGCTCCCTGTGCTGGAGGTGCCTGATGCGTTGCTCGAACTACTGGTTTCGACAGGTGTTGCGTAATAAGCCAACTTCTCTTGCGCACTGACATAGCCATCGTAGTTAGTATCTGCCGGATCATGGCTACTCGATGTACTGGTCACTGCGGAAGCAGACTTACTTCCCGCCGACACTGCGCCACCAGCCCCAGTGTGTTGTTGACCCTCATTACCAGCTTGTTGCGGAGGTGCTGGATGAGAACCGCCAACTGCTTGCATCAGAATCGCAAAAGGATCGTTTGCATTGGCACTGGAAGTACCAGAAGTACTGCTAGACTGATCATAAGCTTGAGCCTCTTGTCGGCTAACCTTGCCATCACCGTTACTATCGGCTTTGTCAAAATTGTTGACCAAGTCTGTCAGCTTACTAGCCATCTCGCTATTTTGAGAGCCGATTTTCGTCGCCATACTGCTCAGCTGATCCTTGGTCAAACCACCATTGCTATCATCCGGCGGTGGTGGCATTCCTTGACCTTGTCCCTGCATTCGCATCTGGTGAAACTGGCTTTCAAGCTGGCTGGCAAGGTTTTGAATACCCGTGCTCAGCTCGTCTTGACTTACTTGATTGTCACCATTGGCATCCAGTTTGGCGAACAATGCGTCTGCGCTGGCAGTGCTATCGCTACTAGCACCATCAGTACTTGAAACCTCGGCAAAAGCGCTTTGCAACTCGCTTTTGTCAATATAGCCTTGCTTCTTGGTATCAAGCCTTGCAAACAATTGACTCATCATGGATGAGACGTTACTGCCTATACTGCTCGTCATGATTGACTCCTTGTTTGAACCTATTAAAAAATTGGGCGTGAAACAATTCGCCCAATCACCTCGCCATCTCAATAAACGATGACGTTGAAGAAGTATCGGTGAGGCGCATGTTAAGTTTTGGTGCGCTTGAGTAAAGCTGTGTAAAGTAATGTAAAGATGTTAGAAAGGTGGCCTGTGTCCATCTGCAAATTTGTCTTTATTGAGCGTTGCTTGTTGGCGCTGATTCTCGTCCAGCACAAACAGCAACTGGTGGTCAGTGCGCGTACGAATAGTCTCCACTTCTACCATCAGCTTTGCGCCGGTCTCAGCTAAATGTTTAACAGCTGTTTCGTCGTACTGATTCGATGCAGCCTGCGCCATCATGTTTTCGTGCAGCTGATGTAACGCTTTCATCTTTTGGCGCATTTGCGGTTCGATGTTGTGCAAGATAGAGAAAATGGCATCTTCTTGTGCATCGCTCAAGTCAATGCCTCGCAAGTAAGGTGGCAAATGCGGATGCCCATCCATGCGCTTGACGCAGTGATTTGCTTCGGAAAATTCCATAGGATTGGCTTGCAGGCTTAGCGGGACAAAACTCGCAATCCCCAAGGTTAGAAAAAGTGCTGTCAATAATGTCGGTTGGGTCTTCATCATAATGCTCCTCATAAAGAATGAATTGGGTGCCATACCCATGGTAAAACTTGGCAAACGCATTGTGCTGTTTAGTGCTGTAAATTGCGGTCAAGAAAAGGTAAAACTCTGTAAAGACATAGGGTTGTGTATATCTCTAGCATAGGCGTTTGGTTATCATGCAGTTGTATGTCAAAAATCAGAAAGCACCTAATGTATAAAGTATTACTGGTAGACGATGACCAAGAACTGATCTCCATGATTAAGCAATATCTGGAACAGGAGGATTTTGATGTGACCGCCGTACATGAGGGCGAAACGGGCGTTATGGAGGCACTGAGTGGCGATTATCAGCTGGTAGTACTCGACGTCATGATGCCACGACTCAACGGCATGGATGCCTTGCGTAAAATCCGTGCCAGCAGCGCGATTCCGGTACTCATGCTCACAGCGCGTGGTGATGATACCGACCGCATTATCGGCTTGGAATTGGGCGCGGATGATTATGTAGCTAAACCATGCACTCCTAGAGAACTGGTAGCCAGAATCCGCGCTATTTTGCGGCGTACACAAAGCGCTCCTACCGAAGAACCCCTTATTACTACATTGACCATAGGCAAACTCACGGTAAAACCCGAACAGCGTTTGGCAGAATGGGCGGGCAAACAGGTTGACTTAACCAGTACCGAATTCAATCTCTTGGAATTGCTGGCGAAGCAAGCAGGTAAACCCGTCAGCAAAAAAGAACTCTCTGAACAAGGTTTGGGGCGTCCGTTGATGCGATTTGACCGCAGTATAGACGTACACTTAAGCAGCATTCGGCAAAAATTAGGACTGCTGGCAGACGGGCGTTCCTGCATTCAAACCGTTTACAGACTGGGTTACCAGCTCATCAGGGAGTGATCGTGGGACGATTATTTTGGAAATTTTTTCTATTCTGCTGGTTGATGCAGATGATCGCCGTGGTCAGTACCGGGATGATGTTTCACTTGAAGTATGGGGCGATGCCGCCACCGCCATTTTCTCATCAGCATCGTCCACCACCGTTAGAACTCCCGCCTCCAGGAATCAGGGATTTTGGCCGCCCACCTCCCCCTCATTTGCTGCCTTTTGACACCCCTCCACTGGAGCCCCTTCTGGCAGGCCTAGTAGCAAGCTTAGTCTGTGCCCTTTTGATGGCATGGTATTTTTCAAAACCTATCAGAAGTTTGCGTAAAGCATTTGAGGCCACAGCGGCGGGTAATCTTGAATTCAAATTAACCCCCATGATGGGCAAACGACGCGATGAATTATCCGATCTCGGGAGAGATTTCGACCACATGATTGGTCAACTTAGAACACTCATGGAAAGCCAACGCAGGCTGCTTCACGACGTATCGCATGAATTACGCTCACCCCTTGCCAGATTGCAAGTGGCCATTGGTTTAGCGCACCAAACCCCAGAAAAAATAGAAGAAACACTTTCACGCATAGAGCTGGAAAGTGAGCGCATGGAAAAACTTGTGGGCGAGTTGCTGACACTGTCTCGCCTCGAAGCCGGCATGGTGGGGGCACGCGAGTTGATCCATATGGATGAGCTCATCAATGGTTTGGTTGGCGATGCTCAGTTTGAAGCCGCCGCCGTGGGCGTATCCGTAGTTCAAGTCGGCAACGCAGAGGTTTTGGTAGACGGTAATCCTGAGCTACTGCGACGCGCTATAGAAAACATCGTTCGCAACGCCATCAAACACTCTCCAGCGAACACCCTAGTGAGGCTACAAGCCGAAACCAAGTTCCAAAGTTTGGTGCTTACCATCTGCGACCACGGAAATGGGGTAGATGAACGCCATCTACAAACAATCTTCGAGCCGTTTTTCCGTGAACAATCTGGGCAAGTCTTGAATCAGGGCTATGGCTTAGGCTTAGCAATCGCCAAGCGAGTGATTGAAGCACACGGCGGCAGTATCACCGCTTTTAATCTAGTGGGTAGCGGCTTGTGTATGGAAATCAAACTCCCCATTCAGCCTAGAACGGCAACATCGGAATTTCAGCGTTGAGCCAAAGCCCACTGCTCTATCGCCAGCAATAGCTCTTCGTCATTGCTGGTATTGGTCAACACGGCTTGCAAACACTCGGCGATCGCCGCCTCGGCTATGCGTGGATGGTTGACGAACACGGGCACGGTGTAAAGCCATGCGCCCGCATTGAGGGCGATCAGGTTGCGGAGGGCTTCGCTGCTGGTGATGACGATGGCATGCAATCTCCCGCCTTGCCATAGCTCCTTGAGCGGACTGACATCCTGACTGGGATTGATGCGGCGGTAACATTCGGCCAGGCGCACCTCAGCACCACGTTCTTTAAGCGTATTCGCCAGCACCTCGCGCCCACCCACCCCGCGAAAAATCATCACGCGTTTGCCCGCAACAACCTGCATTTCCGGCAAAGCCAACAAACTAGCGGAATCAAAACGGTTTTGGGGCGTGAGTACCTCACTGACGCCATACTTCGCCAGTTCCGCCGCTGTGGTCGGGCCTATCGCGGCAAAACGCACATTTTGGGGCAGGCTACGCGTGGCCAGCATCCGCGTCATGCCCTGCTGTACCGCGTTGCTACTGATGAAGATCGCCCAGTCATAGCCGTCCAGATCGGCAACGGTTTGGTCGAAAGCGGAATAGTCCTCAAGGCCGACGATTTCCAGCAAGGGGAACAATATGGGATGACCGCCTGCACGTTTGATCAGGCTTGCCAACGTCTCGGCTTGCTGCCAAGGGCGAGTTACTACTATGCCTAGATTAGCGAGGCTCAAAGCGATACATGGCGAGGCTGCCCAACAGGTTCGGCAGCCAAGAAATTTTGTTACCGTTGGTCATCACCAGTCGCTCGCTGATGCGGATGCCGTGGCTGGCGCAGAATTCATCGAAGTCGTGGATGGTGCACATATGCACGTTGGGTGTGTTGTACCACTGGTGCGGCAGATCGTCCGACACTGGCATATTGCCGCCAAGGATATGCAATCGGTGTTTCCAGTAGGCGAAATTGGGGAAGGTGACGATGACTTCCTTACCCACGCGCAGCATTTCCTGCACGATGCGCTCGGTCTGGTACACCGCTTGCAGGGTTTGCGACAGAATCACCACGTCGAACGATTGCGCCTCAAAGCCGGAAAGACCGTCTTCCAGGTTCATCTGCACCACGTTGATACCGTTCTTGATACAGGCCAGCACATTGGCATCGTCGTTTTCTATGCCGTAGCCGCTGACTTGCAAGGTATCGCGCAGATAGCCCAGCAATGCGCCATCGCCACAACCCAAGTCCAACACCTTGGTTTTCGGCTTGATCCAGCGCGCAATGACCGCAAAGTCGCTACGTTCTAAGACGGCTTGGGAAAATTGTTGACTCATACGGTCTCCCTCGCAACGCGCTGCATATAAGCGTTCACGATGGCGTGGTACTGCGGGTCAGGCATCAGGAATGCATCATGACCGTGTGCGGCGGTGAGTTCGGCATAGCTCACGGTGCGCTCGTTTTCCAGCAGGGCTTTGACGATCTCACGCGAACGGGCGGGTGAAAAGCGCCAATCGCTGGTAAATGATACGACCAGAAATTGTGCCTTTGCGGTTTTCAAGGCAGCGCTCAAGTCGCCGCCGTAAGGCGCTGCCGGATCGTAGTAATCCAGAGCCCGCGTCATGCGCAGGTAGGTATTGGCATCGAACTCGCCCGCGAACTTGTCGCCTTGATAGCGCAGGTAGGATTCCATTTCGAACTCTACGTCGAAGCTGTATTTCACCGTGTCGTGTTTCAGTTTGCGACCAAACTTCTCACCCATCGCATCGTCCGACAGATAGGTGATATGCCCCAACATCCGCGCCAGCCTTAGCCCTCGGCGCGGGATGGCATTTTGTGCATAAAAATCGCCGCCATGGAATTCCGGGTCGGTAATGATCGCCTGACGGGCGACCTCGTTGAATGCGATATTTTGTGCAGTAAGGTTAGGCGCGGCGGCAATCACCAAGGCGTGACGCACACGATCCGGGAAGGAAAGCGTCCATTGCAAGGCCTGCATCCCACCCAGACTACCGCCCATCACGGCGGCGAAGGTTTGAATTCCTAGCTTATCCGCCAACCGCGCTTGCGCCGCCACCCAGTCTTCCACCGTCACCACTGGAAAACGCGAGCCCCAGGGCTGGTTGGTCGCCGGGTCTATGCTGGCAGGGCCAGTGGAGCCGTGACAGCCCCCCAGATTGTTCACGCCGATGATAAAAAACTTGTCGGTATCCAGAGGGCGGCCGCGACCCACGATGTTGTCCCACCAGCCCGGATACTTGTCGTCCTCGCTGTATTTGCCCGCCACATGGTGCGTGCCGGAAAGCGCATGGCATACCAAAATGGCGTTGGAGCGCGCGGCATTCAACGTGCCGTATGTTTCATAGACAAGGTCGTACGCAGGCAACACCGCACCCGATTTCAGGGCGAGCGGCTCGCTAAAATGTGCGGTTTGGGGAGTGACGACCCCTACAGAACTGGCTTCAGACATAGTTGCAATTATACATGCGAGAGTTAGCCATGCGGCAGGCATGGCAATCAGCTATAATTCGGTTAAGAAATAAAGGCTTCAAACAACCTCTCCCAAAGGAATCATCATGCGCCTAGAAGTGCATCTCCACGGCTATCTTGAATTGTGCGAAGGCGTCAGCAAACGGCAAGTTGAAACCGCGCTACGCCCCCTGCTGGAATACCTCGACGTAGAAAATCTGGAAGAAATCGAAAGTCTGGAAGAAGACCAACCCGGTTTTCAGTACAACAAGCGTGAATTCGGCCTGGAAATCTGCTGCACGCTGGAAGTCGGCGGCAGCTTCTTTGCCGCGCTGGAAGGTGCCATGAACGGTGTCGGCATCTTGCTGGAAGAAGCCACCGCGCTGGAAGTGATTCTCTATCACGCCGATGGCCGCGACGAAAGCCAATTGATTTTTATCGGC
>JAIOOY010000098.1 GCA_021414145.1 Methylophilales bacterium
ACTGCGCTGGTTATCCACGCAACAAGGTTTTGCTGGTGTGACGGAAGTGCAAGGCAAGGTGTGCGAGTGGCGACGCGAAATGGATTTTCAGCCGACTACCGGCAGCCGCGACGTCGGCGAAATGGTATTCGCTGATGAAAATATCTTGTTCGAAACCGGCATTGAAAGTACGTATTTTGAGATATGGAAAAAAGTGGAGCTGTCTCATCTCAGCACCAGTATTCATCACGTTCATGGCAGAAATAGACATGGTGTAGCAACGCATGCGCAATTGCTAAAAGCTGGTAACCAATTTGGTTATATCAGACCACGTAGCGTATTGCTACCACCGGCAATTGACTTGTTAACAGCGATTGAAAGAGCAAATCCGAACCGCGACATGTTGATGGATTGGCTGGATTTTGAGATTTCGTTTGGCGAAATGGAGGAAGAAAGTCAGTACCGGATTTTGCATTCTACCTTGCCATTTCGTGAAGGAAGTTTGATCAGTTTGTAGCGAGTTTTTAGATGTAGTTCTTTAGTTTGTTCATTTTAAATAGGAGATTGACCATGTTATTCCGCATGAAAGTTTCAAGTTTCAAAAAACTCATCACCGCAACTGCCATTCCTTTAGCGTTTGCTCTTTCAAGTGTCAACGCTGCCGCGGAGCCGCTAAAAATCGGCTATAGCGACTGGCCGGGTTTTGTAGCGTTTCAAGTTGCCATTGACAAAGGTTGGTTCAAGGAAGCTGGCGTAGATGTGAAATTTGAGTGGTTCGACTACTCTGCCTCAATGGATGCCTACACCGCAGGTAAGCTGGATGCGGTGATGGTCACCAACGGCGATGCGCTTGTAGTAGGTTCTGGTGGTGCTAAAAATGTGATGGTGCTCATTACCGATTACTCTAACGGTAACGACATGATCATTGGCAAGCCCGGCATCAAAACCCTGGCTGATTTGAAGGGCAAAAAAATCGGTCTTGAAACAGGCTTTGTTGAACACCTCATGCTGCTCAATGCTTTGGAAAAAGCGGGGATGAAGGAATCGGATGTCGCCATCGTCAACACCAAAACCAACGAAACACCACAAGCTTTGGCATCCGGTCAATTGGCTGCCATAGCTGCTTGGCAGCCAAATTCCGGTCAAGCCATGAAACTCGTTCCAGGTGCTAAGCCGATTTATACCTCAGCCCAAGCTCCAGGACTTATCTATGACGTGATTGCCGCCACCCCAGGCAGTATATCGACCCACAAAGCGGAATGGGCAAAAGTGCTCAAGGTATGGGATAAAACCGTGGCTTATATCAATGATCCCAAAACCCAACCAGATGCATTGAAAATCATGTCACAAAAAGTGGGCTTAAAGCCTGAAGCTTACAAACCTTTGCTTAAGGGCACGAAATTGCTCAACGTAGCAGAAGGCAAAGCCGCTTATGTCAAAGCCGATGGTTTCAAATCACTCTATGGCTCATCAAAAATTGCAGATGACTTTAACGTGAAATATGGCGTGTACAAAACAGCACAAGACTTGGGTAAAGCAATTGATCCAGTGTTGTATCAATAAGTATTACAACAATCACCCACTCTTTAAGGGGCAAAAATGAGCATGTTTTCATGGTTTTCAGGTTGGTTTGCAGTTCGTCAAGAACTCACACCCAACCGTAAAAAGGTCATTGGCATTGCCTCATTTTTGCTGCCTATTTTGGTGTGGTGTGCAATCAGTTATGTCCCGTTTATTTGGCATCCGATGGTGATGATAGAAGAGCCGGGAGACGTGGATTATTTTCAGGTAGATATGTTAATTGATAAAAACACGTTTGCGGAGGAATCCGCCAATATGCGGGCCGCACATAAGGCTATTCCGCAAGGCTATCCTGCCAATCCAATTTATCTGCCCGCACCGCACGAGGTTGCAAAAGCTCTCTACACCGCCTTTGTCACACCTCCCGCCCAGCAAGACGGACAATGGCTGCACCAAAGTTTATGGCACAGTATACAAATCATTTTTTGGGGTTTCGTCATTTCTTCGTTAATCGGTGTGCCACTGGGTATTTTATCAGGTACCTACACGGCAATATCAAGGCTTAACGAGCCCTTTGTAGAGTTTTTCAGGTATCTACCAGCCCCTGCTTTTGGAGCATTGGCTGTCGCCATTTTGGGTATTTACGACGGTCCTAAGATCGCGGTGATTGTCATCGGTACGTTTTTTCAGCAGGTATTGGTTATTGCCAACACCACGCGTAAATTAGATTACTCGCTGCTGGAAGCCGCTATGACCTTAGGCACCAATAAATTCAAGCTGCTCACGCACGTAGTGATTCCAGGAATATTGCCCGATTTATACCGCGACCAGCGCATTTTGCTAGGTTGGGCGTGGACATATTTGATTGTCTCCGAACTTATTGGCACTTCCAGTGGCATCACGTGGTTTATTACGCAGCAAGCGCGTTATCAGCATTTTGATAACGTATACGCGGCAATATTCATTATTGGCTTTATCGGTTTAGGGACAGATTTAATCTTAGCCCAGCTGGGCAAGCGTATGTTTGCTTGGGATAAATCCGCTAACAAGGAGTCATAATGCACTTACCCAGCTATCTCACGCAGTCCGATGCCGTTAAAACGCGCTTCGATCAACTCAAGTCGCGCGAAGTCATTTTAGAAGTGAAAGACCTCACCAAGGTCTATAAAACCGCCAAGGGTGAGACGCTGGCGCTGAAGAACGTCAACTTCAAAACACATAGACGTGAGTTTGTGTGCGTCATAGGTGCTTCTGGCTGCGGTAAATCTACGTTGATCCGTATTCTGGCCGGCCTAGAGCCACACACCTCTGGCGAGGTGCTACTGGATAACAAGCCTGTTAAAGGTCCGGGACGTGACCGTGGCATGGTGTTTCAGGGTTACACCTTGTTTCCATGGTTGTCAGTCAGAAAAAACGTCATGTTCGGTTTGCAAATGAACAATATCGGGCGTGAAGAGGCCGAGCGTGAGGCCGATTTATGGTTGGAATTAGTGGGCTTGGATAAGTTTGCCCATGCCTATCCGCACGAGTTGTCCGGTGGCATGAAACAACGCGTGGCCATCGCGCGTGCGCTAGTGAATCAGCCCCGTATTTTGTTGATGGATGAGCCATTTGGTGCGCTGGATGCACAAACGCGAGCCAAGATGCAGGCACACCTGCTGGAAATCTGGCGCAACATCGACATCACCATTTTGTTTATTACCCACGATTTAGACGAAGCAATCTATCTTGCCGACCGTATTCTGGTGTTGAAAGCACATCCGGGAGAGGTGCAAGAACTTATTGAAGTGCCAGTTTCTAGGCCGCGCAGTGCCATGCAATTTAACTCGCCTGAATTTATTGCTACCAAAGCCAGATTGGAAGCTCTAATTCATCCACCAAAGGAACATGAAGAAACGGAAATTCCGATTCAGCAACGCATGATTCGTTTTGTAAACGTCCAAGACAATGTTGAGTAAAGCTATGAGTACATTTGATACATCTCAAGTTTTGTGGGAAGAAGTCATTCCTGGCGGGAATCATTGGTCTGGCTTGCTACGCCGAGGTAATGCGTTACGCTTGACCGATTTAGAAGGAGGCGCGAATTGCGCGGCTTTGTTTTACAACGCAGAAGAAAAGCTAGAGCGATACAACATGCCTGACACATTAAAAGCCCAACACACCTCATTTTTGACCACCGGTCGGGTGTGTTACTCCGATATGGGTCGAGTGCTGTGTTCGATTATTGATGACTCAATTGGCTGGCATGATACGTTTTGCGGCATATCTGATGCGGCACTCGTTGCAAAAAAATATGGCGTGGCAGACTTCCAAACCCACCGAAACGATATGGTTCGTAGCGGCAAAGACGGCCTGCTGATTGAGCTGGGTAAGTATGGTTTAGGCAAACGCGAACTAGTGCCAAACGTGAATTTTTTCAGCAAAGTAATCGCTGAAGAAGACGGCAAGCTAAATTTTGTTTCAAATCATAGCTCGCTGGGTAGCACGGTAGACATTCGTTTTGATATGAATGTGTTGGTGGTGTTGTCTACCGCCCCCCATCCACTAGACCCTCGCCCAGAATACAAACCCGCCGCGGTAAAGCTCACCGCTTGGCATTGTGGTGTGGCCGCAGCGGATGATGTGTGCCGAAACGCTTGTCCACAAAATCAACGTGGATTCATCAATACGGAGCGTTTTTATGCTTAATACCAGCAGCCTCAAGATTGAAACTGCCATCCTTAATGAAGTCTGTAACGCAGGTGACCCTTGGATGGGCATTGTCAAAAAGGGCCAAACTTATCGCATTTTAGATTTAGAAGGTAATCAGGCCGTGGACACCCTGTTTTACAACGCGAATGACCCGGAAGAGCGCTACAGCGCAGTGGACACCATTCAGCGCCAAGGTAATCTTTACCTCACTACTGGTACGGTTCTGTATTCCAGCGAAGGGCGTCCTATGCTCACCATCACCGCCGACACTTGCGGACGACACGATACCTTGGGTGGCGCTTGTGCAGCGGAGAGCAACACGGTGAGATATGCACTGGAAACCCGCCCCATGCACAGCTGTCGCGATAGTTTTATGCATGCCTTGGCTCACTGCGACTGCGCCACGCATCGCCATATGACCAAGCGTGACATCACGGCCAACATCAATTTTTTCATGAATGTGCCCGTCACTAAAGACGGTGCATTGAGCTTTGCTGATGGCATTTCTGGCGCGGGTAAATACGTGGAAATGCGTGCTGAGATGGATGTGGTGGTGCTGGTTTCCAACTGCCCGCAACTCAATAACCCGTGCAATGCGTATAACCCAACGCCTGTGCAAATGCTGATTTGGGATTAGCACGTTAATCAAAACTGCAGGACGGCCTGCAGCCAAGAAATAAGACGACGGGACGACCCGTTCGGAGAATGTATGTTTAACAAAGTGCTTATCGCCAACCGTGGAGAGAT
>JAIOOY010000100.1 GCA_021414145.1 Methylophilales bacterium
TCGCGGCGATTGCGCGAATCTGCTACCACTACACTGTAAAAGGGACGCTTCTTAGCGCCGCCACGAGCTAAACGGATGATAACCATGTGTTTTCTCTTGTGTTTGCCGAAAAAGGAAAAGGGCGGATTCTACTGGACTTTGCCTAGTTTAGGCAAGGGATAATTCGTCAAGAATAGGGTGTGGGGTCAGATACATGCGCGCTAGCAAATCCTTGTTTTCGGAAACGACAAGAATCGCACACGCCACAAGCCCTACCCAGACCATCTGCTTGGTAGCATGATACGGTCAGGCTGTAATCCACACCTAGCGCCACCCCTTGTTTGATGATTTCGGCTTTGGTGAGATCTATCAGCGGCGTGTGCAGTTTCATGGGCTTGCCTTCCACCGCAGCTTTGGTGGCCAAATTTGCCATGCGCTCAAAAGCCGCGATATATTCGCTACGACAATCGGGATATCCGGAATAATCTAGCGCATTGACACCGATGAAAATGTCGCGCGCACTCAGCACTTCAGCCCAAGCCAAAGCCAACGACAGCATGATCGTATTGCGGGCCGGCACATAAGTGACCGGAATTCCTTCGGCAAATTGTTCCGGCACTGCGATGTTGTTGTCAGTCAATGCCGAACCACCAAATGTGGAAAGATCGAGCTGAAACACGCGATGTTCCACCGCACCCAATGCGTCAGCCACACGCTTTGCAGCTTGTAATTCGGCGATGTGACGCTGGTGATAGTCGAGGCTCAGACAATAGCATTGAAAGCCCTCGTGCTTAGCGATGGCTAAGGCAGTAGCGGAGTCCAGACCGCCGGAAAGTAGGATCACGGCTTTTTTCATGACTAATGCCCCGGTTTTTCGCCCCAGAGTATTTTGTGTAACTGTACCTGCATGCGCACTGGTAATTTATCTGTCAGTATCCATTCTGCCAAATCACGCGGTTGCAATTGACTATAAACAGGCGAAAACAACACCGAGCATTTTTCCGCAATCGCCCTGTCAGCCAACAACTGTTTAGCCCACTGATAATCCGTCGCATCACACAGCACAAATTTGACTTCGTCTTTAGCTTTAAGTGATTCCAGGTTTTGCCACAGGTTCTTTTCCACTTCGCCAGAGCCCGGAGTTTTCAGGTCTAAAATCACCGAAACACGGACATCTACAGGCGCTATATCCATCGCGCCACTGGTTTCCAACGAAACATCATAACCGTCATCGCACAGCGTTTTGAGCAATTTCAAACAGGACTTTTGTGCCAGCGGCTCGCCACCGGTAACTGTGACACGCTTCACTCCGTAAGACCCCACTTGCGTCATGATGTCGGAGATTTTGATGGTCTCTCCTCCATGAAAAGCATATTCGGTATCGCAATAGCCGCAGCGCAAAGGGCAGCCGGTCAGACGCACAAATACCGTGGGCAAGCCAACACGCGAGGCTTCGCCTTGTAGGGAAAAAAAGATTTCGTGGATACGTAGTGACAAACTAATGCGACAAACTAGTTTTTGGATTTAATGGCTTCAAGCTGGCTCAGGCGCTTCTTGGCCAAGCCAGCCGCGTCAGACAGCGGATATTTCGCTACGATGTTCTTCAAAGTCTGCCGTGCACCGTCAATATCGGAAAGCTGAATCTGGCTGTTGGCGATGTTGTACATGGCATCCGGCACTTTGGGGTGGTCGGGGTAAGTCTTGACCATTTTTTGTTGCGCCGCCATCGCGGCTTTGTAATCGCGTTGCGAAAATCTTGCGTAACCTAACCAATATTGGGCGTTTCCTGCGAATTTGCTATTGGGATAGGTTTCCTGGAATTTCTCAAACGCGGTTGCAGATTGCGGATACTTACCCGCCTTGAACAAGGCGTGGGCGGCTTCGTAATCCTTGTTTTCTGCCGCAGAGTTGTCTGCTGCAACATCGGCTGGTGGCGTCGGGGTAGAGGGGTTAGCTTCCTGAGGCGACGCGTTAGGTGTTGCCGGTGGCACAGCTTCACTGTTGGCAGACTCTTTGACCGGTTCTTTTACTGGCGCTGGTGGTGTTTCCAGCTTGCGTAACCGCGCGTCTATGTCGGTATACAAATCGCGCTGGCGCTGTTGGGTAACTTCGATATCCCGCGCTATCACCTCTATTTTGCCATTCAGACGCGTAATCTCAGCTTTGAGTTGCTCAATCTGATTGAGCATGTCCAGCAAGGTTTGACTTTTTTCCAGCGTGGTGACGCGGCCATCAACGGCTAACCTTTGCTTTTGCTCGTCGTCCAGCTTAGTTTGCAAGGCCTGTGCCTGTGCTTGCAGCTGTAGGATAGCCTTTTGCTGCTCGATGATTTTGGCGCGTGCCTCGTCATCGTCAAAAAGGCCTGCCTGGGCAGCAGACACGCCGCCCAGAAGCAGGCACAAGGCCAGAACAAGTTTCTTCAAAAATTACTCGCCTTCGTAGACGATGTCGGCACGACGGTTTTGCGCCCAGCAACTTTCAGTTTGTTCGGCGCATCGTGGCTTTTCTTCACCGTAGCTCACGGTTTCGATTTGGCGGTCGCTGGCACCCAGCACGTTCATCACGTTCTTGACGGCTACCGAACGGCGTTGACCCAGTGCCAAGTTGAACTCACGGCTGCCACGTTCATCGGTATTACCTTGCAGGATCAGCTTGGCTTCAGGATGTTCCACCAAGTATTTAGCATGGGCTTCGACCAATGGGCGATATTCAGCTTTGACTTCGTCTTTGTTGAAGTCAAAGAAAACGCTACGGGTGTATAGGATATTGTTAGGATCTTTACGTGGATCCAGCATGGCTTTCCCGCTCATG
>JAIOOY010000019.1 GCA_021414145.1 Methylophilales bacterium
CATTTAGGCGCATTGCCTATGTATCTAGGTCTGGATTTGCGTGGCGGCGTGCATTTCCTCATGCAGGTAGACATGAAAGCAGCGCTGGACAAAGCTTTAGAACGTTATGTGGGTGACATTCGCACGCAGTTACGCGACAAACGCATCGCCTATAGTGGTGTTGGGCGTGAAGGGCAAACGATACAGATCAAATTCAAACTGGCGGTAGATCGTGATAAAGCCAAGACCGTAATTAGCAAAGACTTTCCTGATCTCAGCTTGAAAGAAAACGAGGGTAGCGAAGGCGAAAAACAGCTCATTGCCAGTCTGGGCTTACCCGCGCAAAAACACATTGAAGACTTTGCCCTCAAGCAGAACATGACCACTCTGCATAACCGTGTAAATGAACTGGGCGTAGCCGAACCTATTATCCAGCAACAAGGCGCGGATCGCGTTGTGATCCAGCTCCCCGGTGTGCAAGATACTGCCAAGGCCAAGGAGATTCTTGGCCGCACCGCCACACTGGAAATTCGCATGGTGGATGAAGAGCATCCACAACCTACAGATAAAAACGCTACCGCACCTTTTGGCTCATTGCTGTTCAGTGATCGTGAAGGCCGCCCTATCCTGCTCAAGAAACAAGTGGTTCTGACCGGTGACTACATCACCGATGCCAGCCCGGGCTTGGATAACCAAACTGGCAGCTCGGTGGTACACGTTAACCTAGATGGACGTGGTGCGCGAATTTTCAAGCAAATCACCCGCGAAAACGTGGGTAAGCGCATGGCCATCGTACTAGTGGAAAAAAACTTGTCTGAAGTGATTACCGCACCAGTGATACAAGAAGAAATCGGTGGCGGACGCGTGCAAATTTCCGGTATGGCTAATGTGCAAGAGGCCACCGACGTATCACTGCTGTTACGTGCCGGCGCACTGGCGGCACCGATGGATATCATCGAAGAGCGTACCGTCGGCCCCAGCATGGGTGAAGAAAACATCAAGCGTGGCATACATTCTACAATGTACGGCTTCCTCGCCATTGCGGTGATGATGATGGCTTATTACTTGGTTTTCGGCACAGTTTCCGTGTTGTCGCTGGGCGTGAATTTGCTACTACTAGTGGCAGTGTTGTCTATGCTTCAAGCCACGCTCACCTTGCCTGGTCTCGCCGCCATCGCTCTCACCCTAGGGATGGCGATTGATGCCAACGTACTAATCAACGAACGTATCCGTGAAGAGTTGCACAATGGCAATAGCCCGCAAGCTTCTATCGCTACCGGCTATGATCGCGCTTTTGGCACTATCCTCGACTCCAACGTTACAACATTAATTGTAGGTGTGATGTTGTTCTCGTTTGGCTCAGGTCCTGTGCGCGGCTTTGCCATCGTACACGTGCTAGGTATTTTGACTTCCATGTTCAGCGCAGTAGTAGTGTCGCGTGGACTGGTCAATCTCACCTATGGATATCGTCGCAAAATCACCAAACTCGTGATCGGTTAAGGTTAAGATAAAAATGGAATTATTCAGAATCAAAGGTGACATCCCCTTCATGAGCTATGGCAAGCTCACCACCTCTATTTCCTTACTCACGTTTTTGCTGGCAGTGTTTTTTCTAGCAACCAAAGGCTTAAATTTCGGCGTGGATTTCACCGGCGGCACGGTGATGGAAGTGTCCTACCCTCAAGCGGCTGATCTCACCAAGATACGCAGCACCATTGACACTATCGGTCTCAAAGAAGCCTCGGTACAAAACTTTGGCACTAGCCATGACGTGCTGATACGTTTACCGGTGAAAAAAGACGTTAGCGGTGCCAAATTATCAGAACATGTGTTGAGTGCTTTAAGCAAGGACGATGCTTCGGTGCAGATGCGTCGTGTCGAATTCGTCGGCCCGCAGGTGGGTAAAGAGCTTTACGAAAACGGCGCGATGGCGCTGCTGTTGGTGTCGCTGGGAATCGTGGCTTATCTGGCTTTGCGTTTTGAATGGAAATTCGGTGTAGCCGCAATTATCGCCAATCTGCACGACGTGGTGATTATCTTGGGCTTCTTCTCCTTTTTTCAATGGGAATTCAATCTCACTGTCCTAGCCGCAATACTCGCTGTGCTGGGATATTCGGTCAATGAATCCGTAGTGGTGTTTGACCGTGTGCGCGAAAATTTCCGCAAAATGCGTAAAGCGAGTGTCAGCACCATCATAGACAACGCCATCACCAGCACCATGTCACGTACTGTTATTACTCACTTGATGACGCAAACCATGGTGTGTTCTATGTTGTTTTTCGGCGGAGAGGTACTGCATAACTTCGCCTTGGCACTTACTATTGGTATTCTGTTCGGAATCTATTCCTCGGTACTGGTCGCCAGCCCTATCGTTCTGTGGCTAGGTATTTCGCGCGAGGACATGATTAAGCCTGAACCCAAAAAAGAAGCTGACGCACGACCTTGACAAGGCTTTACCTTAGCGGGGAAACTAGGCGCGTCTCTTAACTCGTAGCAACCCACTTGGATCACATCCCCTTATCGCTGCTGTTTGCTGCACTGTTTACCTTGCTCGTAGCTTCGGCATTCTTCTCCATGTCCGAAACCGCGCTGATGTCCATCAACCGCTATCGCTTGAGACATTTGGCTAAGGAAGGCCATCGCGGAGCCAAACTCACTGCGCTGTTACTAGCGAAAACTGACAAGCTTTTAGGCGTGATTCTGCTCGGCAGCACCTTCACTATCTCCGCATCCACTACGCTCGCCACAATCATCGCTGTGCGTTTGTTTGGCGAGGGTGAATTGACACTGACTCTGTCAACCCTCGCCGTAAGTATGACCGTACTGGTGTTTTGCGAAATCTCACCCAAGGTCATCGCCGCCGCCTATCCAGAACCGGTGGCCTTTGCCGCCAGTTATGTGCTTATCGTGCTGCTCAAAATCACGCAACCGATTACCTGGTTCGTCAATCTTTTCGTGCGTGCGTTTTTAGGGTTGTTAAGACTCAATCCTAATTTCACCGAGACCATACAGGCCGTCAGCATGGAAGAGTTACGCACGATTGTGCAAGAGTCCGGCGGCTTTATTCCGCAGCAACACCAAAACATCCTGCTCAATCTATTTGAACTGGAAAAAGTCACGGTAGACGATGTAATGACGGCCTATACTCAAATCGAGACCGTGGATTTTGATGCCTCAGCCGAAACCATCGCCGAACAAATCTCCACCAGCCACCACACCCGCCTGCCGGTACGTGGCGGGCAAAACGAAGAAATCATCGGCATCTTGCACATTCGTAAGGTGTTACATCAAGCGCAAAATAACGAGTTGACCAAAGAATCCCTCTCTGAAGTCATGAGCGCACCATATTTCGTGCCTGTAGGTACGCCTCTATACACCCAGTTACAACAGTTTCAGGAAAAGCAGCAACGCCTAGCCTTGGTGGTAGACGAATATGGCCAACTCAAGGGGTTAGTGACCTTAGAAGATATTCTGGAAGAAATGGTGGGCGAATTTACATCGCAATCGCCCGCAAACTCGGTGCTGTTTCATAAGCAAGATGATGGTAGCTGGCTGGTTGATGGTGCTGTGACCTTGCGCGAACTGAACCGCAAATTAAAATTAAGTTTTCCACTGGATGGTCCGAAGACCTTAAATGGCTTGGTATTGGAACATTTTGAGGACATTCCTGAGGTAGGAACTAGCTTCAAGATTGCAGGGCATACCCTTGAAATCATTCAAACCCAAGACCGTATTGTGAAGATAGTCTCTATACGCAGTTAAATTCATTCCCATTTAGGGCTTGAATTATTTTCGGATAAGCTCAAAATAGGCTCACATGGCGACAAAGACTGTTGAACGAACCGAAGCTGAAACTGGCGAGTCCAAGCCTAAACCGCCACCTTTGTATAAAGTGCGTTTACTCAACGACGACTATACGCCAATGGAGTTTGTGGTTCAGGTCATCGAGACCTATTTTGGCAAGAGTCGTGAGCAAGCCTTGCAGTTGATGTTGAAAGTACACAACGAGGGTTCGGCAGTATGTGGCGTATACCCACGCGATGTGGCTGAAACCAAGGTAAGACAAGTGACAGAAAAAGCACGCGAGCACCAGCATCCGCTGCAATGCGAAATGGAAGAAGGCTGAATTTAACTGAGGTAATAACGAAGTGATTGCACAAGAGTTAGAGGTTTCCCTACACATAGCCTTCATGGAAGCGCGGCAGCAGCGCCACGAACTCATCACCGTGGAACACCTGCTATTGGCAATGCTGGATAACCCTACTGCATCGCAAGTGCTGCGAGCTTGTGGCGGTGACATTGAAGCCTTGCGCCGTGAGCTCACTGATTACATTAACGAACACACTCATATCGTCTCTGGCACACAAGAAGTTGACACCCAGCCAACCTTGGGCTTTCAGCGTGTGATTCAACGAGCCATCCTGCATGTTCAATCTTCCGGCAAGAAAGAAGTCTCTGGTGCCAATGTGCTGGTCGCTATTTATGGCGAAAAAGATTCCCACGCCGTGTTCTTCCTGCATCAGCAAGGTGTGACGCGCTTGGATGTGGTCAACTTCATTTCGCACGGCATTTCTAAAGTGACTGAAAACGCTGGTGCTGCCAAACGTAGTAGTGGTGATCAACAAGACACCGAGCAAGATCAAGCTTCTACCAGCGCGCTGGAAAGCTATACGCTCAATCTCAACGCCCAAGTTTTGGCAGGCAAGATAGACCCCCTCATTGGTCGTGGTCCAGAGTTAGAGCGTGTCATCCAAACCCTGTGCCGTCGTCGCAAAAATAACCCGCTACTGGTAGGTGAGGCTGGTGTGGGCAAAACTGCCATTGCTGAAGGTTTGGCGCGACTTATCGTGGAAGGCGACGTGCCAGAGATATTGGCCAAGGCCACTATCTATTCTCTGGATATGGGGGCGTTATTGGCTGGAACCAAGTATAGAGGTGACTTTGAACAACGCTTGAAAGCAGTACTCAAAAAACTGAGCGAGAATACAGACGCGATTCTTTTCATAGACGAAATCCATACCCTGATAGGCGCAGGTGCGGCCAGCGGTGGCACTTTGGATGCCTCGAATCTACTTAAGCCCGCACTTTCCAACGGCCAGCTCAAGTGCATAGGTGCTACCACCTATCAAGAATTCCGTGGTGTTTTCGAAAAAGACCACGCTTTGTCACGTCGCTTCCAAAAGATAGACGTGGCTGAGCCTTCCATAGATGAAACTGTGGAAATTCTCAAAGGCTTGAAATCACGCTTTGAATCACATCATGGCGTTAAATACACCAGTGCAGCACTGTCTACTGCTGCCGAGCTGTCCGCTAGATACATCAACGATCGCCACTTGCCGGATAAGGCCATAGACGTGATCGACGAAGCTGGCGCAGCGCAGCGCATTTTGCCAAAATCGCGCCAAAAAAAGGTCATTGGCAACAAGGAAATCGAAGGCATCATCGCTAAAATCGCGCGCATTCCGTCCAAGAACATTTCCAGCGATGACCGCAGCGCATTAAAAACCCTAGATCGCGACTTGAAAGCGGTGGTGTTTGGGCAAGACGCAGCCATTGATGCACTAGCAGCTGCCATCAAGATGTCGCGTAGCGGTTTGGGTAACACGCAAAAGCCTATTGGAGCCTTCTTGTTCAGTGGACCTACCGGTGTCGGTAAAACCGAGGTCGCCCGCCAATTAGCTTACACGCTAGGTATCGAGTTAGTACGCTTTGACATGTCCGAATACATGGAGCGCCACGCGGTCTCGCGTTTAATAGGCGCCCCTCCAGGTTATGTGGGTTTTGAGCAAGGCGGACTGTTGACCGAGGCTATTACGAAGCAGCCTTATTCAGTACTGCTACTCGACGAGATTGAGAAGGCGCATCCCGACATTTTCAACATTCTGCTGCAAGTGATGGATCACGGAACACTGACCGACAACAACGGACGCAAAGCCGATTTCCGCAACGTCACTATCATCATGACCACCAACGCTGGCGCTGAGGCCTTGTCCAAATCCAGCATGGGTTTCACCGCCAACAAAGCCAGCGGCGATGAAATGGCGGAAATTAAGCGCTTGTTTACACCAGAATTCAGAAATAGATTAGATGCCACAGTTTCGTTCAAACCGCTTGATCAAGAGGTAATTGTGCGCGTGGTAGATAAATTCTTAATGCAGTTGGAAGACCAACTACACGAGAAAAAGGTCGAGGTGAGTTTTACTGATGCGCTGAAAACCTTCCTTGCCAAAAAAGGCTTCGACCCAGTCATGGGTGCACGGCCTATGGCGAGACTTATCCAAGATACTATCCGCAAAGCCTTGGCCGACGAGTTGCTGTTTGGGCGCTTGGCGAATGGCGGGCACGTCATCGTGGATGTAGATGTAGATGACAAGGTGCTACTCAACTTTGACGAGAATGACGCTGCTAGTTCCTCCGCTCTCTCCGAAGCGCTCGCTTAAGAAAATTCTGCCTGTTAAATTCTTAGTCTTAGTCACCTTTTGCCTGCTTGGCACGCAAGCATTTGCCTTTCAAACGCCAAATCCAAATTTGGTGGCAACCGGCAGCGTAGAAGTTGCTTTCAGCCCAGAACAAGACACGGCAGGCATCATCATCAAGGCTATCAACCAAGCTAAAAAACAGATATTGGTGCAAGCTTTTTCTTTCACCCACAAAGATATCGCCCAAGCGCTAATTGCCGCGTATCGGCGTGGCGTGGAAGTCAAACTCATCGCCGACCTTGAACAATCAGAACATGAAAATGACAAGGTGGCGCAAATCGCGCAGGCCAAAATACCTGTATGGCTAGATGGCGAACATCAAAGCGCACACAATAAAGTAATGTTGATTGATGTGGATATGCCACAAGTAGTTATCATCACGGGCAGCTATAATTTCACCTTTGCGGCACAATTCAAAAATGCAGAGAATGTATTGCTAATACGCGGTAATGCCAAACTGGCTGAGCTGTATAAACAAAACTGGTTGCGACATCAGGCACACTCTCAAATGTTGCACCCATGAGGAGAACACTATGAACACATTAGAAAAAGACCTATCTGGCCACTCGATGCGTATAGGCATCGTGCAATCGCGCTTTAATCCGGCAATCGGAGATAGCTTGCGAAATGCCTGTATTGCCGAACTACACAAACTGGGCGTGGCGGATGCCGACATTACCTTAGGTACGGTGCCAGGTGCATTAGAAGCACCCTTGCTGCTGCTCAAAATGGCCAAATCACGCCACTTTGACGCGCTCATCGCCTTAGGTGCGGTGATACGTGGTGAAACCTATCATTTTGAAATTGTCGCCAACGAATCAGCGCGCGGAATCATTGAAGTGCAACTCGATACTGGTGTGCCAATTGCTAACGCTATTTTAACCACCGAAAACGACGAACAGGCTTTAGCACGCGCAGTAATAAAGGGGGCTGAAGCGGCACATGTAGCCATCGAAATGGCCAATCTGATAAGACATCTATGACTACCACCGTGAGCACAGTAAAAGTAAAAAGTGGCAATCGCCGACTATCGCGCGAGTTGGTATTAAAGGGGTTGTACCAGCATTTTTTGAGCGCCAACAGCGAAAAAAGCATCGCTGAACACCTGGAAGAAGACGCTCTTTTTGCACGCGCCGACCAAGCCTATTGCAACGCCTTACTGCAAGGCGTACTAGCTAATATGGATAGACTGCATAGCCAAATTTCACAGTTCATTGATCGCAAGGTTGAAGAACTGAGCCCAGTAGAGCGTGCCGTGTTGTGCATAGCCGTTTACGAGCTAGCGTTCGATCCAACTATCCCATATCGCGTGGTGATTAATGAAGGGATAGAACTCGCCAAAAAATATGGTGGTGTAGACGGACATAAGTACGTCAATGGCGTGCTGGACAAGATTGCTTTCCAACTAAGGCCAGAAGAGATACAGAAACGTGCTGCTAAGGTTTGAAGCAGTTGACGTAAACGTCGCTTTGCGCCAATCTGTACAAGAAAATGAAATTCGCAGTTGTGCTACTTAAGATTAGGAAGAAAAAATGTCTGAGACCATGACTAAAAAATCCACGGATAACCGCCGTAAAACTCAGGAACGCAGAGTCACTGAAGCTAAAATGATGCTCGATAACATCGAGCGTCTGAATCGTATCGGTGTTGCACTCTCCTCAGAACGTGACACCTCGCGCTTGTTGGAAATGATTCTGATGGGTGCTAAAGAAATCGCCAATGCAGACGGTGGAACGCTGTACACCGTCACCGATGACGATAAACTCAAGTTTGAAATCATGCGTACTGATTCACTCAATATCGCAATGGGTGGCACTACCGGCAAAGACATTCCCTTTCCCGCCTTGCCTATTTATCGCGAAGATGGCACACCGAACACGGGTATGGTAGCGGCCTATGCAGTGATCAACGATAAAACCGTCAACATAGCAGATGCATATGAGGCCGAGGGTTTCGATTTTTCTGGCACAAGAAAATTTGATGCGAACACTGGCTACCGCTCCAAATCCTTTCTCACCATCCCAATGAAAAACCATGAAAAGGAAATCATCGGAGTACTGCAATTATTGAATTCTAAAGATCACAACAATGGTGAAGTCATCGCCTTCACGCCGCAAATTCAGCAACTGGTAGAATCTTTGGCTTCACAAGCGGCTATCGCACTCACCAACCAAAACCTGATCGAAGGCTTGAAAGCGCTGTTTGAATCGTTCATCACCTTGATCGCAGACGCGATTGACGAAAAATCACCTTATACCGGTGGCCATTGCCGTCGTGTGCCGGAAATGGCGATGATGCTGGGTAAATGTGTAGTAGAAGCGAAAACTGGTCCATTTGCTAACTTCAGCATGTCAGAAAAAGAGCTATATGAACTGCGTATTGCCGCTTGGTTACACGATTGTGGTAAGGTTACTACGCCAGAATATGTGGTGGATAAAGCTACCAAGCTGGCAACAATTTTTGATCGTATCGAACTAATAGACACGCGTTTTGAGGTACTAAAACAACAGGCCGAAGTAGAGATGTTGCGCAAGCAAATGGATTTGCTACGTAAAGGCCGCCCGGACCACGCTCAGGTGATGGAAGTGCAGTTACGCGCACATCAAAAACAACTGGACGACGATAGAGAATTTATTCGCAATGCAAATATCGGCGGCGAGTTTATGACCCCAGAACATCAAGAACGTGTAAAACAGATTGCCGCCTATAAATACAAAAACGATAAAGGCGAAATTCAACCATTTTTGACCGAAAACGAAGTATATAACCTCAATATCGCACGAGGTACTTTAACCAACGAAGAGCGTCAAGTGATTAACAACCACATCGTAGTCACCATCAATATGCTGGAATCGCTACCTTATCCAAAAGCGTTACGTCGCGTACCTGAGTATGCGGGCGGCCACCACGAGCGCATGGATGGCAAAGGCTATCCACGCGGCCTGACCAAGGAACAAATGTCCATCCCCGCACGCATCATGGGCATTGCCGACATTTTTGAAGCGCTCACCGCCCGGGATCGCCCTTACAAAAAGGCCAAAACGCTGTCGGAATCGCTATTTATTCTGGGCAAAATGACATTGGATAACCACGTAGATCCAGATTTATTTGATTTGTTTATTCGCGAAAAAGTCTACCTAACCTACGCCAAGCAATTCTTGGAACCTGAACAGATAGACGAAGTGGATGAAAGCAAGATCCCAGGCTATACACCTTAATCTGTGGAAAGTTGTTGTACCAGTTCTGGTAGGCCTTCCAAGCTGACATGATGATAGAAGTTGCCGGAAGGGGAGAGCTTGATATTGGGGCCTAAGTCGCACATGCCTAAGCATTTAAAGCGCTCCACGCCAACAACTAAAGCGTGTGCCGCGATAACGGACTCAATGCACTGGGCAATGGCCTCACCGCCCCGTGCACCACAGGACGGTACATCAGGATTGGCGCGGTGATTGATGCAAACGATGATCGTTTTTGAAGGATTCATAAATGAAGATTATGCATAAAAAAATGCTGCTCGGCTCATGTCTGATCGCTGGTTGGCTATGGCTCAATCTAGCTTACGCGGCTGAAGACTCAACATCTACCTCAACCACACCCGCTGCCAGTGCTCTGGATACTGGTTTGGGTGACCTGCAACCGCCGCCCCCCAAAAAGAAACCTGAGCCACCCCCCAAGAAAACCGAATACGACAGACTACCTTACGCTGAGTTGCTAGATAAAGCCAATCGCAATGACTTAATCGCACAATTTGAACTGGGTTCGCGTTACAACTATGGACGCAGCATGCCCAAGGATACGGCCAAAGCGCTGCATTGGTTACGAAAAGCGGCCAAAGCCGGTCAAAAGGACGCACTACGTCTACTGGCGGTCAAACTTTACAGTGGCTTTGACATCACTCCAGACTTCGTTGAAGCCATGAAATGGGCTGAAAAACTCGCCGAACAACACGATGTCGCCGCGCAAGTGATGATGGGCAATATGTACGCCAATGGCGACACAAAAGGTGGCAAGCGCAACCTGCCACGTGCCTATTCCTGGTATTCCATCGCCGCTTCTGAGGAACCACAAGCAGAGAACAACCCCAAAGCCACAGATGATCAAATCAAAGGCGACGAACTCATTCCGTCAGCCATGGAAGGCCGCGACAAAATCGCTGAACTAATTAGCGCAAAAGAAGAAGCCGACGCGCAGAAATTTGCCACCAACTGGTGGGCAAAACATCCGCCACCCGTTAAGCCTAAGGAGATGAGCAAAGAAGACATGGCTAAGATGGCCAAAGAGCCAGCAGCCAAGGCTATGCAGCCTAAGTAGCCGTTATGACCTGCATCGCACAACCCTGCATACTGCACTCCAAGTAGCTACCGCTCTCATACCAATCGCCCAACACGATGCGCTCACATTGATGACCACTGATGTTGAGCGCGTGTCTGTTCATTCTGTGGGTATGTCCATGGATGAGTAAGGGCGGAAAGTTATAGTCACCGAATAATCTCGCCACCGCTTCCGTGTTCACGTCCATGATAGCTTCTGATTTGTGACTTTTTTCTTGTTCGCTTTGCTGACGCATTCCGGAAATTTGTGCTTTACGGCTAGTTAAGGGTTGAGCGAGAAAGATTTTTTGCCAAGCAGGATCATGCACTTGACGGCGAAATTCCTGATACTTCACATCATCGGTACACAATTTATCGCCGTGTGCCAGCAACACGGTTTGGCCGTACAGATCAATCACAGTCGGATCAGGTAACGGGTTGGCTCCACAGGCTTGCATAAAATCTTGGCCTATCAGTAAATCGCGATTGCCGTGCATGATATAAAGCCGCGTGCCGTTTTTGGACAATGCTCGCAAGCCTGCCACAATGATCTGGTGATAGGGATCAGACAAGTCGTCGTCACCCGCCCAGTACTCAAATAAATCACCGAGGACATACAGCGTTTCAGCGTGTTTGGCTGTCGTCGCCAAGAAGTCGAGGAAAAGTGCAGTGATCTGCGGCCTTTCCTCACATAGGTGCAAATCGGAGATGAAAAGCGTCTGGTTCAAATAACTTCCGCCGATAAAATCACCACATCTTTCACCGGCACATCTTGATGTCCGCCTTGGCTACCGGTTTCCACTTGCTTGATCTTATCCACCACTTTTTTGCCTTTGACTACACGGCCGAACACGCAATAGCCCCAGCCTTGCGAAGTCTCGGAAGAAAAATTCAAGAAATGGTTGTCATTGATATTGATAAAAAACTGGCTGGAGGCCGAGTGCGGGTTGGGCGTACGTGCCATAGCGATGGTGTAGGCATCGTTGGAAAGTCCGTTATTAGCTTCGTTCTGGATAGTCGCATTGGTGGGTTTTTGCTCCATGCCGGGCAACATGCCACCACCTTGAATCATAAATCCGTTAATCACGCGGTGAAAAATTAGTCCGTTGTAAAAACCGCTATTCACATATTCCAGAAAATTAGCTACGGTGATGGGCGCTTTCTCTGCATCAAGTTCTAAGGTGATGACACCAAAATTTGTTTTTAATTTAACCACGAAGTTTTCCTTTATCTAGAGTTTTGAAGTAGGTTGAGATTTTTTGGATTTTTTCTTGGACGCTGCCTTGGTCTTGGAAGATTTGGCTTTAGGTAACTCCGGCATCGGCAAGCTTTCTGCTGTCACTGGCATATCCAGCACTCGTGCAGCGCGTATCACGACAAACTCCTTGGGTACATCCTTAAGTTTGGCGACTGTAGTGGTAGAGCTTTCGCTGATTCGTTGCAGTAATTCATAGCCTTTTACTACCCGACCAAACACCGTATAACCCTCAAGTCCAGCTTCACTTTTGTAGTAGTTCAAAAAACGGTTGTCAGTCAGATTCACAAAAAATTGTGAGGTTGCGCTATCTGGTGCATAGCCACGCGCCATGGCGACAGTTCCCATATCATTGGACAGACCGTTATTGGATTCATTGGCAATAGGAGACCAAGTGGACTTGGCTTCCAAGCTTTCGGTCAGCCCGCCACCTTGTACTACAAAATTTTTTATTGTGCGATGAAACACTGTGCCGGTATAAAAGTCGGCGTTGACGTAACGTAAAAAATTTTCTACTGAACGTGGCGCCTTTTCTGGATAAAGCTCCAGCACAAAATTCCCGCGGCTGGTCTCAAACTCTACCTGTGGATTGGCTGCAAGCGCGTTGGCGCAGCAGAACAAAAGCACTAGCGCGAACAAACGCATCATGCCGCGCCTTCATACAAAATCTTCCAGTGTCCCTCTTCCAATTGCCAATACTGGCGCTTACGCATCTTGTGGCTAAAGTGGTCTGCTTGATAGTCCTGATTAAAATTAACTACAACCATCGGCTTGGAGCTATTGGGATAGCGGAACACGCTGATGTCGGAGAGATCCACTTTGATTGATGCCTTGTCTTGCTGCACACGCCGTTTGTGCGCAGCCCAAGACTCAAAATTCATGTCTTCACTAAAGAAATCGTGTGCGTAGTGGCTGAGGTAAGTCTCGGTCTTTTTGCTTTGCCAATCGCTACGCCATTGCTCAACGGCGCTCAGCAAATTTGCTCGTTGTTCTGAGGAAGTGGTGGGAGCTTCGTTTTCCGCCAAAATAACAATGGGGGTGTTGCCGTTTTTCAGGATAGGAGCCAATGATCCAATATCCAGATTGGTCAATACCACACAACCATCTGAAGCATAAGGCGGTCGGCTAAAAGTTTCCTTAGGTGTGCCATGTAACCAGATGCCATGACCACTTTTGCCTTGTCTCTTGTCCCATTCATTAGGGTAATTGAGTGGATAGGCAGCGATGCCATAAAGATCTGGCAACTTTTCTTTGGCCAACTGCGTACCACTAAAATAAACACCTAGCGGAGTTTTCTTGTCACCTTCCTTTTGCTTCACAGTGCCGTTTTTACCCACCGTCACATAGTAGTCGGAAACGTAGATCGGCTTGCCGTTATCGTTGCGATACAAATAAAGTCGTGATTTGACCGTATCCACCACAATAGCGTTGCGTTGGGTGCTGTCCAACTGCCACACCACATCCGGCTGCTCAGGAGCTTGGGCTAGGTAATGCTCTAACCGTACTTGCGCTTCTTGCTTAAGATCGGCGATTTCGTCGCTAGGGGCGTTGGCCGCCGCGCCGAAACTCAATACCTGATGCGCCTTAGCTTGCAATAAATCGCCGCGTACCAAGTAAGCTAATTTGAAATTGGGAACCGCAGAGATGACTCGATCAATATTACTCAGCGCCTCATCCAGCTTGCCTTGCGTGATTTCCAGCAGGCTTTTCACCAACAGATTTTCGATGTCACGTGGCGTACTTTTGATAATAGACACCAAACTGCTGGACGAACGCTCTGCCCGATACACAGCCGTGGCATTCCACGACACCATGAGTGTGGCCAGTAGAACTAAGGTTGTCCTTCGCTTCATTGCCTTTTGTCTCATTTACCCGCTTCTTCGCGCTCAATCACCCAAGAGTTGGCAGATTGTCGCAGATATAGCACTTTGCGGGTACGCTTTACAACCTCACCAGCTCGGTAATCTTGCTTAAACGCCACAGTTGCTCGGTTGCCCTGAATGCTAACTTTGGGGGCTTCCACTCTGACCTTAATGACAGAGGGGCGGCTGATACGCTCTTTACGACCTTTCGCCCATTCAGCTCGCGATTCACCATTGGGCGTTTTGAAATCTTGCGCGTAATAAGCCAAATAAGCGGGCACATCCTTAGCTGACCAAGCTTTCGCCCAACCTTGAACGGCATCCATTACGGTATTTCGCTGGTCAACCGCTACAGGTAGTGTTACAGGCGGTTTAACGGGTTTCGCTATCACCTTTGCTGGTGGCGGTGGCAAAGGTGGTGGAGATGGTGGTTTGGGTTTATCTGCCGGGATCACAAGTCCGGGTAAAAACTGTGGTGTTGGTTTCGCCGCCACATGCACTGCGCCCGATGGCACGATCTCTTTAATTAGAACCAATTTGGGTGCTGGTGGTGCTTTGCTATGGTCCACCTGCAAAGCCTTGTCATACGCGTCGCTCGCCATCTTAGCGTAGACACCCCCTAGATTTTCATGAGCAGTAGCGTAGCTAGGATGGGTCTTCAGTGCGGCTTCCAGCGCTAGTCTAGCTTTATCATACTGACCCTTTTCCATATAAATCACTGCCATATTGTTGTACGGCTCGGGCCACTCCGGATGCTTTTTGGTTAACTCTACAAAAATTTTCAGCGCTTCGTCGCTGTCGTTTTGCTGGGCAAGAATCACACCTTGCCGAAACTCGGCTTGCGAAGATTGGCTTTCATCGCCAAGGCCTAAAATTTGTTTTAGATCATTAGCATAAGCCGTATTGCCTAAATTACTAAGTCCAAGAACGAGCAGCATACAGCAAGGCCAAAAGGCAAGGGCACGGTTCATCGTGGTATAATTTCTTCAGATTACGAGCCGCGAATTCTATCAAAAATTGCCAGAGAATTCAAAAAATCTCCAAAAAATTCAAGTAGTTCCTTTCTTTCTTCATTATGCTCAAACTATATAACACCCTATCCCGCGAAAAAGAGACATTCACACCGATAGAACCCGGCAAAGTTCGCATGTATGTCTGCGGTATGACAGTTTATGACTATTGTCATCTTGGTCACGCACGTGTGATGGTAGTGTTTGATATGGTGACACGCTGGTTGCGCGCCAGCGGCTTGGATGTCAACTATGTGCGCAATATCACTGACATAGATGACAAGATTATTGCACGTGCCGCAGAGAACGGTGAGAGTATAGGCTCACTCACCCAGCGTTTCATTGATGCGATGGATGCCGATTCTGCGGCTTTGGGCGTGCTGCGCCCCGATTCCGAGCCACGCGCTACCCAACATGTGGATGGCATGGTCAATATGATTGAGCGTCTGATCGAGCGCGGCTTGGCCTATGTAGGAAATAATGGCGATGTGTTCTATTCAGTACGTGACTTCAAAAGCTACGGCAAACTTTCTGGAAAATCGCTGGAAGATTTAAGAGCTGGCGAACGTGTAGAAGTAGAAACTGCCAAACGCGACCCGCTGGATTTCGTGCTGTGGAAATCTGCCAAACCCGGAGAACCTGCATGGGAGTCTCCTTGGGGACAAGGCCGGCCCGGCTGGCACATTGAATGTTCTGTGATGAGCGAGCACCATCTTGGTGACCATTTCGACATCCACGGTGGTGGAGCTGATTTGCAGTTTCCCCATCACGAAAACGAAATAGCCCAAAGCGAAGGTGCTCACGGTTGCGATTTTGTGAATTATTGGATGCACAACGGCTTTGTGCGCGTGGACGACGAAAAGATGTCCAAATCGCTGGGCAACTTCTTCACCATCCGCGAGGTAGTAAAGAAATATGATGCTGAAATCCTGCGCTTCTTCATCCTGCGCGCGCATTACCGCAGCCCGTTGAACTACTCCGACAAACATCTAGATGACGCAAAGCAAGGGCTCACCCGGCTCTATACCGCGCTGCGTGGAGTCACCGCCGACACCAGTACCATTGACTGGAATTCGACCTATCCCGCACGCTTCAAAGCGGCCATGGATGACGACTTCAACACACCAGAAGCCTTCGCCGTATTGTTCGACTTGGCCAATGAAGTAAACCGGACGCAGTCGGCGCAAGACACCGGGTTGTTGAAATCATTGGCCGGGATTCTGGGACTATTGCAACAATCACCAGAGGTATTTTTACAACGTGGTGATTCCAGCGCCGACGTGGATGCGCTCATTGCCCAACGCGTCGCAGCCAAGCAAAGCAAGAACTTCGCCGAGGCCGATCGCATCCGCAACTTGCTCTCGGAACAAGGTATCGTACTGGAAGATACACCGCAAGGCACTACTTGGCGGCGTGCCTAATTGAGATTTGCCTTGTTGAACAACGCACTTTTGGTATAATTGCGCCCTTTCGCAAGTCTAGGTCATCAGGCGAGCAATAAAAACACGCGCCCGTAGCTCAGCTGGATAGAGTACTTGGCTACGAACCAAGGGGTCAGGAGTTCGAATCTCTTCGGGCGCGCCAGTCAAGTAATGGGTTAGGATTTTTTCCTAACCCATTTTTGTTTCTGGAATTATGTTTCCATAATCCGAAGCACACTCATATTATCAACTTGTTGGAACCACGCTTTGATTCTTTTTCATTTCCAACCATCGGTAAAATCCTCTTTTGACTAGCTCAACAATAGCAAGATACACCAGCACCATAAAACCCAGAATGACATAGAACTTGGTAGGAGGTGGAACAAATCCAAAGTGCGTCCCAAGGGACGTAAATGGTAAAACTATGGCAGTTGT
Organism: Methylophilales bacterium; assembly: GCA_021414145.1. GTDB lineage: Bacteria > Pseudomonadota > Gammaproteobacteria > Burkholderiales > Methylophilaceae > CAILHX01. The sequence goes on from JAIOOY010000019.1 coordinate 16,752, forward strand.
GACGACTGCCAGTGATGTTAATGTCAGCACTGGATGAGCACGACTTTTGAGTGGGTTCTTACGGGTACGAATAATAAAGATCACCAGTACCTGAGTACATAAGGATTCAACGAACCAGCCAGTCTGAAACAACTTCTCATCGGCATGCAAGACCACCAACATGACGTAGAAAGTCAAAAAATCGAACGCTGAACTGATGGGTCCAATCACCAGCATAAAATTGCGGATAAAATTCAAATCTAGCACACGGGGAACACGAATTTCCTCTGCATCCACTTCGTCCAGTGGAATTGGAATTTCCGAAATATCGTAAAGAATATTGTTGAGTAATATTTGTGTTGGCAACATCGGCAAGAAAGGTAGAAAAAGTGCAGCTCCTGCCATACTGAACATGTTGCCAAAGTTAGAACTTGTCCCCATCATGATGTATTTCATGATGTTACCGAAGGTATGTCGCCCCTCAAGAACACCTGCATGAAGCACATGCAAATCGTGCTTCAAAAGAATCATGTCGGCGGCCTCTTTTGCGACATCAACAGCAGAGTCAACTGAAATACCTACATCAGCTGAATGCAGCGAAGGTGCATCGTTGATACCGTCCCCAAGATAGCCGACTACATGTCCGCGCGCCTTGATCGCCTGAATCACTCTCTCTTTCTGTGAAGGATTGACGCGGCAAAACAGGTTGACGGTATCAACTCGAGCGCGCAGTCCGATGTCATCCATCTGCGCAATCTCTTTACCTGTCAGAAGCCCTATAACTGGGATTTTCAATTGAGTGCAGACATGCCGAGTGACCAAGTCACTATCACCGGTAACTATCTTGATCGAAACCCCCATTTTTTTAAGGGCTTCTAGCGCAGATGCGGCACTTTCTTTGGGTGGATCAAGGAAAGCTGCAAATCCGGAAAGAACCAGCTCCGTCTCGTCACCCACAACCGCATGAGGATGGTCTAGCGAAACATTGCGCCAAGCAATACCCAAAACGCGGAAACCTTCTCCCTCAAGAGCTTGATACTGAGCATGAATTTTAACTAAGGCGGCCTCATCCATTGGGAACTCAGCGCCATCCACTTCATAGTGGGTACAACTTCCGACAATTTCTTCAGGAGCACCCTTCACCACCAGCCATCTTGTTTTTAGATTGTCGAGTAATACCGAAACTCGCCGGCGCTCAAAGTCAAAAGGGACTTCATCTATTTTTTTCCACGTGCTTACATCAATATGTTCATGGTCGAGGATGGCTTCGTCAAGTGGGCTTTTCAAGCCGCTCTCGAAGTAGCTATTAAGATAGGCAAGTTCCAACACATGCTCACTAGAGCGTCCTTGTAAATCCACGTGCCGCTCGATCCTAATTTTCGCTTCTGTCAGAGTACCGGTCTTATCCGTACACAGAATATCAATCGAGCCCAAATCCTGAATGGCCGATAAACGTTTGACAATCATTTGCTTTTTAGCCATACGTAGCGCCCCGCGAGACAAGGTAACCGAAACCACCATCGGTAATAACTCCGGTGTCAGACCTACGGCCAATGCAACAGCAAAAAGAAAAGACTCCAGCCAAGGTTTATGGAAATAAGCATTTGCCAACAAGACAAACATCACCATCAGGACAGTCAACCGCATGATGAGCATACCGAAACGTCTGGTACCTATCTCGAAGGCTGTCGGCATCGAAGGCTGTGAAATGCTATCGGCGATTTCACCGATGGCGGTATTCACCCCAGTCTTAACTACCAACATTTTGGCGCTGCCACTGATGACTGAAGTGCCCATAAACACAGCATTGGTAGCTTCTTGAATATCTGTGGCCGACTCCGGCAATATGCATTGATGTTTTTCTACCGGGTAGGGCTCTCCGGTTAGCAAGGCCTGTTTGACAAAGAAATCTTTTGCTTCAATCACGCATCCATCCGCTGGAATAAGATCCCCCGCCTCAAGTAACGCGACATCTCCGGGCACAATTTGGGAGAAAGGTATCTCCACAGACTTGCCATCGCGCAACACTTTTGCTCGCAATGAAACCGATAGCCGGAGCTTTTCTGCAGCCAGCTGGGCGCGGTACTCCTGGACAAAATCCAAAGTCACGCTCAACAGAACCATAAAGCTAATGATGAAAAAGTTTGTAACTTCCCCAGTGAATGCAGAAACCGCACTGGCAACCAGTAAGATGAGAATCAACGGATTCTTGAAACGGATGAGATATTGTTGCAAAAGTGACTTGCTAACGCCTTCGCTGAAAAGGTTCTGGCCAAATTGAGCGAGTCTTGATTTGGCTTCTGCACTCGACAAACCACCCCCCTCCAGAATCAGTTTCTGAAGCCACCAAGGACTGTGGGGGGGGTCTAATGGCATAGGGGAAATTTACCTTTCTTCAAGTTCGCAAATATATAGTTGTTAATTCTGATTTCCTAGCCAATGATCTTGGCACGCAATTATTACAGTGGGAGGGAATGCTCGTCCTAATTAAGAGTAGGATGGTTGATTAAAGTCAAATTTAATTGAATAACAAGCTTGGTAAGATACGTTGTCAATAGTTTGATTCCTTCTCAGCCCACCTGCTTATCGAAAGGTTTTTTATCTTGAACAAAACTTCACCCTCGCAAGATTCAAATGACCCTATAGATAAAGCTTATGAATCACTGCTAGAAAAAGCGCTATCAAATTTTAAACAAACTGGCACCGGTATCCATCATGTATTGGATGGCCTCAAAAGTGATCTCAAGTCTCTTAGTCATCTGAGTGTCGAAGAAACTATCAAACTAGAACAATCAATAAAACGAGATCTGATAGACGCTGTACACCATTTGAAAGCCAATGGACAAGAACTCAAAGACTGGTTGGGTTTTGACTTGGCGCTCATCAGAAATGACTTATGGCAAAAATTTACCAGTGTCGCCGACACAACCACGCTAGCAATCCTGAAACTAAAGGATGTAGCCGCCAATGCTGAATACCATACCGGTGAGATCATAGGTCTGGGCACCTTGGTCTGCGATCAATGCAAGGGTTCCCTGCATTTTCACAAACCCGGACATATCCCGCCATGCCCCAAATGTAACGGCTCGCATTTCCATCGGCATGGCCATGAACTTCAATAATCCGTGAAATTTAAAGACTATTACGAAATTCTTGGCGTTGCTCGCACTGCATCGAATGATGAGATTAAAAAGGCTTATCGCAAACTTGCCCATCAATATCACCCTGATGTATCAAAAGATCCTGCTGGTGAAGAAAAATTCAAGGAGGTAGCAGAAGCTTACAGCACTCTGAAAGATGCTGAAAAACGTGCAGCTTATGATCAATTGGGAAAACATGCTTCCGGGCAAGAATTTAAGCCTCCACCGGACTGGTCCTCCCAACAAGGGTTTCAGGAGTACACATTTGACGATATTGACCTATCAGATCTATTTGCCGGGTTCGCAAAAGGTAAAGGCCGTACTCACCAATCAGGACGCGATAGACCCATTCCCGGACAGGACTATGAGTTATCAGCCCAAATTTCTCTTGAAGATGCCTTTCGTGGCACCACGTTAGACCTTGGATTCACAGTACCGGAATACGACATTCAAGGACAATTGAAGTCTGTCCCACACGCATTCAAGGCGCGCATCCCAAAGGGGGTAACGAATAACCAGAAGATGTTGCTTCGGGGTAAAGGAGGCAAAGGGTTTCATGGCGGCCATGATGGCAATCTTTACCTGAATATCAGTTTCGTTCCCCACCGATTGTTTCGAGTTATTGACAACGACCTTTATATTGATCTGCCACTCACGCCATGGGAGGCAACATTAGGGACGACAATCAAAGTGCCAACATTGGAGGGTGCTGTTAACCTGAAAATTCCTGCAGGAACAAGTAGTGGACAAAAACTTCGTATCGCCAAACGTGGCATGCCTAAGCACAATCAAGAATTTGGTGACCTTTTTGCAGTGACCAAAATTATAGTGCCCACCACGCTAAGTGATCAGGAACGCGTGTTACTGCAACAGTTGGCAGATGCTTCAACGTTTAACCCGCGCCACCATTTCGAATAGGAGATACCCCTATGAATAATGATCATAATGAATTCATGTGGCTTGATGAACATCATGAGGTTTCGTTGGATGAAATCATCCAACTGTCCGGACTCACACATGATGAGTTGCACAGGCTGGTAGAAAACGGCGCACTTATTCCCAACAATCCCACTGACGACTCTTGGCGTTTCAATAGTCATTACTTGGTATCAATACTCACACTTTCCCGGCTCAAGCATGACTTTGAGTTGGAATCCGATTCTCTGGCTTTAACGTTGGTCTTTCTGGAGCGTATTCGCACTCTAGAGGTTCAATTACAACGTTCGCAACACACTAATTCTGCCCCCACCATTGATGAATAAAACGCTGCTCACCTTAAATGCAGGTTCATCCAGCATCAAATTTGCCATTTTCGCCCCAAGCACACCACCAACACGCATCATCTCAGGAAAAATCGAGCGTATCGGGTTGTCGGATACCAAATTCGCTGTCAAAAACCATGGGTACGAATCTGCCAAGATGGAAGGGACTCCATTTCTCAAGAAAGTTTCCAGTTATTCGGAAGCTATCCAGGCGTTGGTTGTTTGGCTGGAAAAAGAATTCGATCAGTTAAAAATTGATGCTATAAGCCATCGCGTGGTGCATGGGGGTCATCTCTACAATGCTCCACAAATCATAACCCCCGCCATGGTGGACGAACTTAAGCGATTATGTCTATTCGACCCTGAACATTTGCCCAATGAGATATTGCTGATTGAAAGCCTCCAGCAACGCTTTCCCAAACTACAACAGATTGCCTGCTTCGATACAGCGTTTCACCACAATATGCCGCGTGTCGCGCAACTGCTGGCGATTCCAAGACATTATCAGGAAAAAGGCGTACGCAGATATGGTTTTCATGGACTGTCTTACCACTTTCTGATGCAGGAATTGACTCGTATCGCTGATGAGAAAATCGCAAACGGGCGCATAGTCCTCGCCCATCTGGGAAGTGGTACAAGCCTGACAGCAGTGCATCGTGGCCAATCAGTGGATACCAGCATGGGCTTTACCCCTAACAGCGGGGTAACCATGAGTACCCGAACCGGCGATATTGAGCCCGGATTAAGCACCTATTTGATGCAATCGGAAAACCTCACCCCTCAACAGTTCAACCAATTAGTGAATTTTGAATCCGGTCTGTTGGGAATTTCTGAAACAAGCTCCGATATGCGCGATTTGCTCGATAAACAACAAACAGACCATCGCGCAGCGGAAGCCATTGCACTATTTTGTTACCAAATAAAAAAACAGATAGGTGCTTATGCCGCAGTTCTAGGTGGACTAGATGCCTTGGTGTTCTCTGGAGGCATTGGAGAAAATTCTGCCGAGGTACGCAGCAAGATATGCGATGGCTTGGAATTCCTTGGCATTGATATAAATGTAACAAACAATCGGGAGAATGCCTTAATGATCTCGAATGACGCTGCCAGTGTTGCGGTGTACATCATTCCCACCGATGAAGAACAGATGATGGCGAGCATGATGCTAGAAGTATTGAATCTATCGAATGAACAGGAAGATTGACATGAAGCTCAAACGTTCCAAGCTCAAAAAAACGCCGTTGACCCCAACGCTGCTAAAAAAGATGAATGCTTATTGGCGTGCTGCCAATTACCTATCGGTTGGTCAGATTTACCTTTTCGATAACCCGCTACTCAAAGCGCCTCTATTGCTCTCACATGTGAAACCAAGGTTACTGGGGCACTGGGGCACCACGCCTGGCCTCAACTTTATCTATGTACATCTGAATCGAATCATTAAAAAAAATGATCTCAACATGATCTATATCGCCGGCCCCGGTCATGGTGGCCCGGCACTAGTCGCAAATACTTATCTGGAGGGCACCTACAGCGAGTTTTATCCCAATATTTCACAAGATGAAGTCGGGATGAAAAAACTGTTCAAGCAATTCTCTTTTCCAGGGGGTATTCCAAGCCACGTCGCCGCCGAAACTCCGGGTTCTATCCATGAGGGCGGTGAATTAGGTTACTCACTGTCTCATGCATTTGGCGCTGTTTTTGATAACCCAGATTTGATCGTTGCTTGTGTAGTAGGCGATGGTGAGGCTGAAACTGGGCCACTGGCCACCAGCTGGCATTCCAACAAATTCCTCAATCCGGAAGTCGATGGCGCTGTCCTGCCGATTTTGCATTTGAACGGCTACAAGATCGCGGGTCCCAGTGTCCTAGCACGTATTCCCCATGAGGAATTGGAAACACTCTTTCGTGGCTATGGCTACCTACCATATTTCGTCGAAGGTGATGAGCCGACCGCAATACATCAAACCATGGCGGCTACACTCGATGTGGTCATCGCTGAAATCAAAGAGATTCAACAAAAAGCACGCAAGCATGGTTTTACCCAAAGACCATTATGGCCGATGATCATCTTACGCTCGCCCAAAGGCTGGACCGGGCCGAAAGAAGTGGATGGTAAGCCGGTCGAAAACACCTTCCGTTCGCATCAAGTGCCGGTCTCGGAATTGGCAAAAAACCCTCAGCACCTCAAGATTCTCGAACAATGGATGCGCAGCTATCATCCTGAGCAGCTGTTCGATGCGTCGGGTAAACTCATTCCCGAGCTTGCCGAATTAGCCCCTAAAGGCGAACGGCGTATGGGAGCCAACCCGCACGCCAACGGAGGCCTATTGCTACGTGATTTGCGTATGCCGGAATTTCGCGATTACGCTGTCAAAGTCGACAAACCCGGTGGCACAGTGGCCGAGTCCACACGCGTACAGGGTGAATTTCTGCGCGATGTCATGAAACTCAATGCAGAAACTCGTAATTTCCGTGTTTTCAGCCCGGATGAAACGTCTTCTAATCGTTGGAATGCGTTGTTTGAATTCACCAACCGTAATTCGACAGCCAATATCATCCCCATTGATGACCATGTTGCTGCCGACGGTAGAGTGATGGAGATGCTGAGCGAACACCAGTGCGAAGGATGGTTAGAAGGTTATTTGCTCACCGGTAGGCATGGCTTTTTCTCATGCTATGAGGCATTTATCCACATTATCGATTCCATGTTCAACCAGCATGCCAAGTGGATATCGGTCTCCCATCATATTCCTTGGCGTCGTCCGATAGCCTCTCTGAACTATTTGTTGTCCTCTCACGTCTGGCGCCAGGATCACAATGGATTAAGCCACCAGAATCCAGGCTTTATCGACCACGTCATGAACAAGAAAGCCGATGTCACACGTGTCTATCTCCCACCCGATGCCAACACATTGCTCTCTGTCACAGATCATTGCCTGAAAAGCCGAAACTACATCAACGTCATCATCGCAGGCAAACAACCCGAACTGCAATGGCTGGATATGGATGCAGCGGTAAAGCACTGCTCAGCGGGTCTTGGCATCTGGGAATGGGCAAGCAATGACGAAGGTGGTGAACCCGATGTGGTCATGGCATGTGCTGGTGATGTGCCCACCTTGGAGACACTAGCAGCCGTAAGCATACTCAGAGTGCAATTCCCTAAGCTGAAAATACGCGTAGTCAATGTAGTAGACCTGATGAAACTTCAGCCACAGAGCGAGCACCCTCACGGCCTCAGCGATATGGATTTTGATGCGCTATTCACTAAAAATAAACCTGTGGTTTTTGCATTTCATGGCTATCCATGGTTGATTCACCGGCTTGCTTATCGTCGCAATAATCACAACAACATTCATGTCCGCGGATATAAAGAAAACGGAACTACTACTACCCCTTTCGACATGGCAGTTTTGAATGAAATTGACCGCTTCCATCTGGTTGGAGTTGTTGTTGATCGTGTAACCAGCCTAAGTTCAAAAGCGGCCTACGCCAAACAATACCTGAGAGATAAGCTCATTGATCATCAGCAGTATATCGATCAATACGGTGAGGACATGCCAGAGATTCGCGATTGGCAATGGTCGTCATAACTTCTAAGGCCAGCAAAATGGATTTTGATAGGAGTCAAAATGCTGCATGAATTTACAGGCAATGACCGTATCGCCTATTTCTCGATGGAGATTGCCTTGGAGCATGACATCCCGACTTATGCCGGGGGCTTGGGCGTGCTGGCAGGGGACACTTTGCGTTCTGCGGCAGACTTGGCACTCCCTCTGGTGGGCGTGACTTTGGTAAGTCGTGCCGGGTATTTCCAGCAAAAAATTGACAGCATAGGCAGACAGATAGAATTAGCAGATACGTGGGAACCCTCCACGCGCGCCGAATTTATGGCAGCTAAAGTGGCAGTGCAGATTGAGCGTCGTACGGTGTGGGTTGGCGCTTGGTTGTACCGTGTCAAAGGTTTGTCTGGTGTTCAAGTCCCTGTGCTGTTGCTAGATACCGACCTGCCGGAGAACAATCTCGAAGACCGCGAGATTACCCATCATTTGTATGGCAAGGATGCCGCTTATCGGCTTAAGCAGGAAATCGTACTTGGCGTAGGCGGGATTCGCATGCTACAGGCGCTGGGCTTCAATATCCACAAACACCATATGAACGAAGGACACTCCGCGCTGCTGGCATTAGAATTGTTGAATCGATATTCTTATCAGATACGTGATCTGCGTCCGGGTGAATCATTGTACGATGCGCCGATCGTCCGCTCTAAATGCATATTCACCACGCACACGCCTGTAGAAGCGGGTCAGGATCAGTTTGAATACGATATGGTGGAGCGTATTGCCGACAGCGAATTCATGGACCTTCAAGAAGTACGCAAGCTGGCGGGGGAGGATCGCTTCAACATGACGCGGTTGGCGCTTAATCTGTCCGATCACGTCAACGGTGTGGCCAAGCGCCATGCAGAAGTGTCGCAAGCCATGTTTCCTGACTACAAGATTTACGCCATCACCAATGGCGTCCACCCGCATACGTGGACCAACGAGTTCTTTGCTACATTGTTCGATAACGCCATTCCTTCCTGGCGTCATGAACCGGAACAACTGGTACGCATAGATCAGGTACCTGAACAAGCATTATGGGCCGCTCACACCAGTGCCAAGCAACAGTTGATGGACCGTATCAAAAAGACTACCGGACAAGTACTGGATGCCGCATTGCCCACTCTTGGTTTCGCACGCCGTATGACCGCCTACAAGCGCCCTGACCTGATATTCTCCGATATTGAACGACTACGTAATATTGCTCGAAAGAGACCGTTTCAGTTGGTGATGGCGGGCAAAGCACATCCCAGTGACGAAGGCGGTAAACATTTGATTGAACAAATCCATCTTCATATTAAAGAGCTAGCAGATGATTTGCCCATTGTTTACCTTCCCGGCTACGACATGCAACTGGCACTTGACCTAGTATCCGGGGTAGATGTCTGGCTTAACACTCCACTGCGTCCGCTAGAAGCATCTGGCACCAGCGGCATGAAAGCGGCTTTCAACGGGGTTCCCAGTTTGAGCGTCCTGGACGGCTGGTGGTTGGAGGGCTGCATCGAGAATGTGACCGGTTGGGCGGTAGGTAATGCCGCTCAGGGAGACGAGGAAAATGACATCCTTGACCTGTATCACAAGCTGGAAAATGTAGTGCTACCCATGTATTACGATGATCGCTCAAACTGGATAAACTTGATGCGCGGAGCCATCGGAAAAAACGCGGCAGTATTTAACACGCATCGCATGATACGCCGATACGCCACCGAAGCTTATATGCTTTAAAAAATCTTAGCAGAAATTGATCTAGCTCACAGTCCTCAAGTTCCCAAGCCGTTAACATGCGCCGCTAAAGCCATTGTATACAGCATCTTGAGGAACCCTTCATGTCCGACATCACCAAGATTCAGAACACACTAATCAACAGCCTGCACCAGCATCAGCGCGACGATTACCCCTATCCTCACTGGTTCCTCAACAACTGCCTGCCAGAAGCTGTGGTTGATGAGATGCTAAGCCTGCCATTTATGCCTTCTGATATTGCAGATACCTATGGGCGACGCGAAACCAACAATGATTCTCGCGTCCACTTTGGCGAAAAGAACCGCACCCAGCATCCGGTCATGGAAAAACTCTCCAAAGTGTTTCAGGATCAGAAAACTATCTATACCCTCAAGGCACTCACCGGCGCGCCACTGGAAGACACTTTCTTGCGTATTGAATATTGCCAGGACACCGGCAATTTCTGGCTGGAGCCGCACACCGACATCGGCGTGAAAAAATTCACCATGCTCATCTACCTCAATCGCGAGCCGGAAGCCGTGGAATGGGGAACAGACCTTTATCTGGATAAGGACACCTACCTAGGGCGCGCACCGGGTGGCTCCAATCGCGGACTGATCTTCGTCCCCGCCAACAACACCTGGCACGGCTTCAAGGTGCGCCCGCTCACCGGCACTCGCAAAACCATCATCATCAACTACGTCAGTGCTGAATGGCTCAACCGCCACGAGCTATGTTACCCGGATCAACCTATCACTTAATGCCGTAATTTCTGCCCCTTTTGGATTGCTCTGAGTTTAGCAATTCACATAAACTCGCGGTTGCTCACACCCCAAAGGGAAATCAACATGGCAAACGTGCTGCTGGTAGGCATTGCTACACTGGACATCATCTATAAGCTGGATCACTACCCGCCAGAAGATGCCGAAGTCCGTGCGCAGTCCCTGCGCCTCAGCCGTGGTGGCAATGCCGCGAATACCGCCGTGGTGCTCTCGCAGCTCGGCCACCGCTGCACCTTTCTCGGTGTCATGGCCGACGCGCCGGAAACCGCCGTCATTGAGCAGGATTTCACTCGCCACGACGTAGATTACACGCACTGCCCACGCATGACTGGCCGCCCACCCACTTCCAGTATCTACATCACCGGCGCAGGACGTACCATCGTGCACTACCGTGACCTGCCGGAAATGGCAGCACAACATTTCACCCGCATGGATCTCAACGCTTTTGACTGGATCCATTTCGAAGGCCGCAACGTCGCCGAACTAGGTAAGATGCTCGCCCACGTCCGCCAACTCAGGCCGGAACTCCGCATATCGCTGGAACTGGAAAAACCACGCGAGGGAATTGAAAAGCTGTTGCACATCCCTGACCTGCTCATCTGCTCGCGCGGCTACGCGCAGCACTACGGGCAAAATCAGCCTGAACAGTTTTTAAGCTGGATGCAAAAAACCGCGCCGGGTAAAACGGTAGTCGTTGCCTGGGGCGAAGCGGGTGCCTACGGCAGAACAGCGGATGGGCAAATCTGCCACAGCCCCGCCTTCCCTCCCGCGAACGGCTTAGTCGATACGCTGGGCGCCGGAGATTCCTTCAATGCCGGGCTGATTGGTAGCTTGGCTAATAGAACAGGATTGCCACAGGCAGTTGAATCCGCTTGTAAAATTGCTGGTGCGAAATGTGGCTTAGAGGGTTTTGACTTGAAGTAGCCAAAAACAAAAACGGCCTCCATTTCTGGAGGCCGTTCTGTATGGTGGTGATGGGGGGACTTGAACCCTCGACCCCAGGATTATGAATCCTGTGCTCTAACCAGCTGAGCTACATCACCGGAAAAACGAAAGGCGCGATTGTATTGATTTAGCGAGGTAAAGTCAAAACAAAGGGCTCTATTCCGCGCAATCCATTTTCACATCTTTGCCAAGCTTAAAAATACCGTCCGATGATTTGATAAAACCCTTCCTTTTCATGCACGCGTCAAACTTTACGCAATCTACTGCCCGCTCTTCCGGAGAAATTTCCCCGGCTGTAGTAACGACCGCCACGGCGACTATCCTGCTATTCGCTCTCTCGCACTGATAGCTCACATCTGCGAATTCTTGATATCCAGCGCCGGGATTCGAATACCGAAGTCTTGGACTATTATGGGCGCAACCTGCTAACAAAGCCGCCACCAGCAATAGGTAAATTGATTTCATTGATTTCTCCTAAACATTAAACCTGAAGTGCATCACGTCGCCATCCTGCACCACGTATTCCTTGCCTTCAAGCCGCATCTTGCCGGCCTCCTTGGCACCATGCTCACCCTTAAGTGCCACAAAATCGGCGTAGTTAATGACCTCGGCGCGGATGAAGCCTTTTTCAAAATCGGTATGGATCACGCCCGCGGCTTGCGGAGCCGTATCGCCCTTATGGATGGTCCAGGCACGTACTTCCTTCACCCCTGCCGTAAAGTAAGTCTGTAGCCCCAGCAAACCGTACGTGGCACGTATCACGCGATCCAGTCCCGGCTCTTCCAAACTCATTTCAGCCAAGAATAACGATTTATCTTCATCCTCCAAGTCAGAAATCTCGGCTTCTATCTTGGCGCAGATGGCGACTACTGGCGCATGTTCTTTTTTGCCCAAGTCTTCGATGCGTTTCAGAAGCGGATTGTCGCCAAAGCCATCTTCATTGACATTGGCAAGGTACATCACGGGTTTAACGGTAATCAAGCACAGCGGCTTGATGATGATGAGATCATCGTTACTCAAGCCCAAAGTGCGCACCGGCAGGCCATGATCCAGATGTTTTTGAATTTTTTCTAATATGGCGCAGAGCGCAATGGCATCTTTGTCACCCGATTTTGCCTTTTTGCTTTCGCGCGCCAAAGTCTTTTCCACGGTTTCCATATCGGCCAGCGCCAGCTCGGTATTGATAGTCTCCACGTCGGAGATCGGGTCTACCTTGCCCGCCACGTGCACCACGTTGCCGTCTTCAAAACAGCGCACCACGTGGGCGATGGCATCCGTCTCGCGGATGTTGGCGAGGAACTTGTTGCCCAGCCCTTCCCCTTTGGATGCGCCCGCCACCAAACCGGCGATGTCCACGAATTCGACGATGGCTGGTTGCACCTTTTGCGGCTTGACGATATCAATTAGCGGTTTCAGACGCGGATCGGGTACTTCCACGATGCCCACGTTGGGCTCGATGGTACAGAACGGATAGTTCTCCGCCGCAATACCGGCCTTGGTAATCGCGTTGAACAGAGTAGATTTACCTACGTTGGGTAGGCCGACGATGCCGCATTTCATAAACTCAACAACCTTTCATTTTCAAAATCTTTACGCGCTGCGCTTTTCATTAAAACTATCCCATAGCAACAACATCACGCCGCCAGTAATCGCGGAGTCCGCCACATTGAAAGCTGGAAAACCATACCCCGCGTAGTGAAAATACAAGAAATCCACCACAAACCCCAAAGTCAGCCTGTCCCAAAAATTGCCCAATGCACCGCCTAAAATAAGGCTGAGTGCCAAACAGAACAAGGTTTTCTCTGGCGATTTTCGTAATAACTGAATGATGATGATAGAAGCTACCAGCGCCAGTACACTAAAGAATATGCGTTGCCAGCCACCAGCACCCGCCAAAAAACTGAACGCCGCCCCCGTGTTGTGGAACATGACCAGATCAAAGAACGGAGTAACGGTAAGGTGTTCGCCGTAAGCCAGCACTGACTGCATCCAGTGTTTGGTGGTTTGATCCAGCACGATGATAACCGCGCTGATAAGTAGCCAGCTACGCATATTGGCGGGGTTCGCCATCACCGTACAGGTTGCTCACGCAGCGTCCACAGATGTGCGGATGATCGGCGTGTGAGCCAACATCGGCGCGGTAGTGCCAGCAGCGTTCGCATTTGGTTTGGGCGCTGGGGGTGACCAAAATTTTATGCTCTTCCTCATTATCTGTTTGATACAAATTAACGCTCGAGCAAATCAAGACAAAATGCAAACCGTTCTCAATGTCACTTAATGCTGCATAATCTGCATTAGAGGCATAAATATCAACCTCTGCAGCAAGTGAGGAGCCTATTGCCCCTGTGGCACGAACCTCTTCAATTTCTTTGTTTACTTTTGTCCGCCACTCCCGAATGATCTTCCACCGTGCTTGTAATGCCCATTCGCTCTGAGACGACAGAGGATCATTACTTGTATTCGGCAGCACATGCCATTGCTGCTCGAACACATTGACCTCACTACCGGGATTCAACGTCTGCCAAATCTCATCGGCGGTAAAGCTCAGCACCGGCGCCAGCAGCTTCATCAGCGTTTGCGTGATGTGCCATAAAGCGCTTTGTGCGGCGCGGCGCGGCTTGGATTTTTCACCCGCGGTGTAGAGCCGATCTTTCAGGATATCCAGATAGAAACCACCCAAATCCTCCGAGCAGAAAGCAACGAACTTTTGCATCGCCAAGTGGAACTCGTAGCGGTTGTAGTCGGCCAGAACGGCGGTTTGCAGTTCTTGTGTAAGGTGCAGGGCGTAGCGGTCTATTTCCAGCCATTCCTCCACCGGCAGCATATCCTTGTTGGCATCAAAGTCGGCAGTGTTGGCCAGCAGGAAGCGCAAGGTGTTGCGGATGCGGCGATAGCCTTCGACCACGCGCTTGAGAATCTCGTCAGAAATCGTCAGTTCGCCGGAGTAGTCGGTGGAAGCCACCCACAAGCGCAGGATGTCTGCACCGTATTGCTCCATGACCTTTTGCGGGGCGATGACGTTGCCCTTGGATTTGCTCATCTTGTGGCCGGAGCCATCCACCACAAAACCGTGGGTCAGCAGCGCGTCATACGGCGCACGGCCATCAATCGCGCACGCGGTGAGAAGGGAACTCTGGAACCAGCCGCGATGCTGGTCGGAGCCTTCCAGATACAGGTCGGCGGGGAACTGCAATTCCGGACGGCGCTTCAACACCGCCGCGTGGGTAGCTCCGGAATCGAACCACACGTCCAGCGTGTCGGTGACTTTCTTGTACTGTGCTGCATCTTGCGGCGCATGCTGGGCAAGGAAAGCCGCGCCATCAAGCGAAAACCAGGCTTCGATGCCTTGCTGCTCGACCTGCTTGCACACGGTTTCCAGTAATTCCAGCGTGTTTGGATGCAGCTCGCCGGTTTCCTTATGCACAAACAGTGGCATGGGCACACCCCAGTTGCGCTGGCGCGACACGCACCAATCAGGGCGATTCTTGATCATGGCTTCCAAACGAGCACGTCCCCAGCTTGGGAAAAACTGCGTATCGTCAACTGCCTTGTTGGCATGGCCTCGTAGGGTCTGCCCATTTGTCCCATGCTGTCCCATACCAATAAACCATTGGTGCGTGGCGCGGAAAATCACCGGCGTCTTGTGCCGCCAGCAGTGTGGATAGCTGTGGTTAAGACGGGCGGAGGCGAGCAGATTGCCATTAGCTTGCAGGGTCTCGATGACGACCTTGTTGGCATCCCAGATGCTCATACCGGCAAACAGTTCAACCTTGCTGTAAAACTTGCCGTCGTCGCCCACCGGATTATCCACCGGCAGGTCGTAGCGCATTCCCACGGCATAGTCTTCAAGACCGTGCGCCGGGGCAGTGTGAACCAAGCCAGTACCAGCGTCTGTGGTCACGTGGTCGCCGCAAATCACCGGCACCTGGCGGTTGTAGAACGGGTGCTGTAGCTTGAGTCCTTCTAAATCCACCCCCTTGCCATACCCGATCAGCGTGTCAGGTATCCCATAGCGCTTTGTTGCTTCTGTCCAGAGCGCCTCGGCAAGAATAAGGCGTTCAGGTACACCATTTCTTTCTCGTTGGACGATGCAGTAATCCAAATCAGGATGGACGCACACTGCTTGATTAGCTGGTAGTGTCCAAGGCGTGGTAGTCCAAATCACAGCATAGATATTCCCTTCACCATGACCCAATCCAGTATCCGGGTAATATTTGAATTTACTCAGTAGTTGGTGTTCTTCCACCACCTTGAAACCGACATCCACTGCCGGGGAATTCTTATCTTCGTATTCGACTTCCGCTTCAGCCAGCGCCGAGCCGCAATCCACGCACCAGTGTACCGGTTTGCTACCTTGATACAGATAGCCATTTTTATAGATGTCGCCCAAGGCCCGCATGATGTCGGCCTCGGTCTTGAAATCCATGGTGAGGTAGGGATTGTCCCAATCTCCCAAAACCCCTAAGCGGATGAAATCCTTCTTTTGTCGTTCCACCTGTTCAGCGGCATACGTACGGCAAAGCTCGCGGAATTTGGCGGGGTCTATGTTCTTGCCGTGGTTCTTTTCCACCACCAGTTCAATCGGCAATCCGTGGCAATCCCAGCCCGGGACGTAGGGTGCGTCGAAACCATCCAGCGTTTTGGCCTTGACGATGATGTCCTTGAGGATCTTGTTGACCGCGTGGCCGATGTGGATGTCGCCGTTGGCATAGGGCGGGCCGTCATGCAGGATGAATTTTCCTTTAGGCGCATTTTTGCGCGCTTGGCGGATCTTCTGGTACAGCTTTTTCTGTTGCCAGGCCTGTACCCACGCCGGTTCGCGCTTGGGCAGATCTCCACGCATGGGAAAAGCCGTGTCAGGCAGGTTGAGGGTGTTCTTGTAATCAGTCATGTTTCGGGCAAATGCAGCGGAGTTCGTTAATTCTTAAGCAAGGCGTGAGGGTATCACGACTGAGGGTTTCAGCGAAATGAGGGCTAAGATTTAAGCGCGGCTTTCTGTAAGTTAATCAATTGGCTAATGCCGGAATGGGCCAGATCGAGCATGGCGTTCATCTCTGCGCGCTGGAAGGGTTCGCCTTCCGCTGTGCCCTGAATTTCGACAAAACCGCCACTGCCGGTCATGACCACGTTCATGTCAGTGTCGCAACCGGAATCTTCTACATAGTCCAGATCCAGCACAGGCTGACCTTCCACCACACCGACGGAAATGGCTGCGACGAAGTCATGAAGCGGAGTTTCGGTGATCAATTTCTTTTCCAACAACACGCTGATGGCATCGTGCAGCGCGACGTAAGCGCCGGTGATGCTGGCTGTACGTGTGCCGCCATCGGCCTGGATGACATCGCAATCCAGCTGGATGGTGCGTTCACCCAGTTTGTTCAAGTTGATGATCGAGCGCAGACTGCGGCCTATTAATCGTTGGATTTCTTGAGTGCGGCCAGATTGCTGGCCACGCGCGGCTTCACGGTCGGTACGGGTATTGGTAGCGCGTGGCAACATGCCGTATTCTGCAGTCAACCAACCCTGATTCTTGCCCTTGAGGAATCCGGGGACTTTTTCATCAATACTGGCGGTGCACAACACGTGGGTATCACCGAACTTCACCAATACCGAGCCTTCGGCGTGGCGGGTGTAGTGGCGGATAATCTCGATTTTTCTAAGTTCGTTGGCGGCGCGATTGCTGTGACGCATTGTGATTCCTTGGGTTTGACTTGATAAGCGTGGTATTTTGGCATGAAAGCACCCGTATTTGTTACCATGCGCCTCAAATAGGAGATTAGAGATGATACAAAGTATGACCGGCTTTGCCGCCACCCAACGCGAAACCACGCTAGGCACACTCATGGTGGAGCTGCGCGCGGTGAATCACCGTTATCTTGAGTTGCACTTCAAACTGGACGAGGTGTTACGGGTATTTGAGCCCAACATCCGCGAGATCCTTTCTGCCAAACTAACGCGTGGCAAAGTGGAATGCAAGATCAATCTCATTGCACCTTCTGGTTTACCGCCAGAAGCGCATTTGAGCGAAGTCGCACTACAACAGGCCGAGCGTCTGAGTAGCCAGATTCAACAACGTTTTCCTCAAAGTCGTCCGCTTTCGGTTGCAGATATTCTGCGTTTGCCCGGCGTTTTAGTGACGCAGGAGCTTTCTGCTGACACCTTAGGTGCTGATTTGAATGGTGCCATCGAAGCGGCTCTGGTTGATATGTCAGCTAGCCGTGAGCGAGAAGGCGCAAAACTGACCACACTGATTTTGGAGCGCACGGCGCAGATGGAAGCGCTAGTGGAAAAGGTCAAACCACTGATGCCTGCGCTCATCGCCGCTTATCGCGATAAATTAAAACTCAAGCTGGAAGAGGTTTTAGGAAGTGCCGACGACAACCGCATCCATCAAGAACTGGCGCTGTTCGCACAGAAAATTGATATAGACGAAGAGTTGGGGAGGCTTTCCACGCATTTACAGGAATTACGCAGAATATTGAAGGGCGGCGGTGCAGTGGGTAAACGACTGGATTTTTTGATGCAAGAACTTAATCGCGAAGCCAACACTTTGGGTTCTAAATCGGTTTCAAGCGAGACATCTCAGGTGTCGATGGAGTTGAAGGTGCTGATTGAACAGATTCGCGAGCAAATTCAGAATATCGAGTAATTACCATTCGATTTCCTTGCCGTCATAGGCCAAAAACCGGCCGCTATCCTGCCATCCCAGATTCAGAATAATCTTGAGCATTCCTGCCACGCTTTGTTGTGGAGAAATCAAGGCGTTTGGACCACCCATGTCGGTCTTGACCCATCCGGGGTGGAGTAGTGCAACTTTGATGCCCTGTGGCTCTAAATCCAGCGCCATACTCTTTACCACCATATTCAGCGCCGCTTTGCTGCTGCGATACATATAGGCACCGCCACTAGTATTGTCGCCCATGCTGCCCATTTTGCTGGTGATGCAAGCGATGGTCTTGAACTCACTAATGGCTACATTTTCGACAAACGCCTCAGCCATCCTGATTGGGGCGATGGTATTGATCTCGAAGACCTTGAGCCATTCTTCTGTTGAACATGTCCCGAATCGTTCACCATTCCTGCCAGAATAAATTCCGGCATTGTTGAGCAGCAAATCAATAGGCTGGCCTTTCAGGGTTGCTGCCAACTGGCTGGTATGTGACGAATTATCCACCGCCAGAGGATGAATGGAGACTTTGCCACCAGAAGCTTGTGCCAGTTGCAACAAGGAGTCTGCATCAGAAGGGTTTCTGCAACAAGCATAAACTCGCCAATTCTGAGCATTCAACTGCTTGACAAACTCCAAGCCCAAACCGCGATTCGCGCCGGTAACAAGTGCTGTTGGCATTATTTTCTCCTTAGGAAACCTCACTAAACTTAATACTACCGCAATGCTTCTATCGCTGCATTGATACACAATGTGCTGAGGGCTATACTATTTCTGCTTAAGTCTTGTTAACGGCGTAGTATCCAGCTGACATAGGGGCGAGCAATGGCAAAGACAACAAATGTTGATAGTTTTAAAACCGACGCTTGCCTAGTAGCGAATAGCATCCTTAATCGCTTGCTCAACGGATATCCGCGTGCTCTTGAAGTTCGTTTGTGGAATGGCGTGGTTTTGCGCATTGGAAATGGCACACCAGTTTTCACCCTCAGTCTGCGACACCCCAAGGTATTAAGAGATTTGGTGCTATACCGTGATCCCTTAAGGCTGGCCGAAGCCTATTTCAGTGGCGATATGGAAATCATTGGTGATTTGGATGCTGCTATCGGCTTACGCTATCACCTAGAAAATCTAAGGCTGTCCTTCTTAGAAAAAATTCGACTTGCGTTGCTTGCCTGCAAACTGGGTTTATTGCCCAAATTTTTACTCAGCAAAGACACGACAGACTCTCCATCACATCAAAATAGTGAGGAATCCATCGCTTTTCATTACGACGTATCTAACGATTTTTACCATTTGTGGTTGGACGAGCGCATGGTGTATTCCTGCGCCTACTTCGAGTCGCCAGAGCAGGATTTAAATCTGGCGCAACGCAACAAGTTGGAACACATCTGTCGCAAACTACGCCTGAAAGAGGGCGAAGCGTTGCTAGACATTGGCTGTGGATGGGGAGCGTTGATATGCTGGGCAGCCAAACACTATCGAGTTCGGGCACATGGTATCACCCTAAGCCGCAACCAGTTGCAATACGCACAGCAGGAAATTCAACGACAAAGGCTAGACAGTTTAGTCAGCGTTGAACTCCGTGATTATCGCGACCTATCGCCAGATGCCGCATACGACAAAGTTGTCAGCGTAGGTATGTTTGAACATGTCGGACTAAAAAACCTGCCCAAGTATTTTGCTACCGTGCATCAAGTGCTCAAACCCAACGGTTTATTTCTCAATCACGGCATTACTAGCGACGAGCCGGGATGGAAAAGCAACGTAGCGACCAGACTCATCAATCGCCATGTATTCCCTGATGGAGAGTTGGATACCGTAAGCAATATTCAAGGCAGCATGGAAAACAGTGGTTTTGAGATTTTTGACGTGGAAGGCTTGCGTCCGCATTACGCACTCACGCTAAGACACTGGGTGCAACGGCTGGATGAAAACAGTGCAGAAGTAGTGGGTCTGGTCGGCGAACGCATCTATCGTGTATGGCGGCTATATATGACAGCCAGCGCCATGCAGTTTGAGAGCGGCTCAACCGGAATTTATCAAATTCTAGCAACCCGAAAGGGGAGCGGTTTATCAGCACTACCCCTAACTAGGCGGGATTTATATAGCGCTTAACGCTAAACATCCAGATTGCTCACCCCGTGTGCGTTGTTTTCGATAAAGGCACGGCGTGGTTCAACTTGGTCACCCATCAGAGTGGTGAAAATTTCGTCAGCGGTTATAGCATCATCAATCTGCACCTTGAGCAAGCGACGCACTTGCGGATCCATGGTGGTTTCCCATAACTGCGAGGGGTTCATCTCGCCCAAACCTTTGTAGCGTTGGATGCTGATGCTTTGTTTGGCTTCGCCTAACAGCCAATCCAACGCTTCTTTGAAACTGGCTACGGGACGTTGTTTTTCACCACGTATCACAGAAGCACCCTTACCTATCAAGCCTTGCAACATGTCGGCAGTTTTACGAATTTGGCGATAATCGCCACTCCCTAGGAAATCCGCGTCTATAGTGGTGACTTGCAGGTTGCCATGCACGTATTTGCTGATTTCCAACCTATGTACGGCATTTTCTGCATCAAACGGTGTGCTGACTTCATTTTGCCCGTTCAACTGCGCCTTAATGAGCTTGGCAGCCTCTTTCGCACCTTCTTTGCTGGCAAGATCAAGTGCTGGCATGAGCAATAAAGCACGCAGCACAGCTTCCTCATACAGCGGCGCAAGGCGCGTAATGATAGCCTCGGTCAAAATCATCTGTTTAGCGATTTGGCGCAACGGCGCATCAACCAACTCGGTACCACCTTCTTGGGTAATCAATTTGGCACCTTTGAGACCAGATTGCAGTAGGTATTCATTCATCTCGTGGTCGTCTTTGAGATATTTTTCCTCTTTGCCCTGCTTAACCTTATACAGCGGTGGTTGAGCGATATAGATGTGGCCATGTTCGACCACTTCCGGCATTTGGCGGTAGAAGAAGGTGAGCAACAACGTACGAATATGCGCGCCGTCCACGTCCGCGTCTGTCATGATGATAATGCGGTGATAGCGCAACTTTTCTAGACTGAAGTCATCCTTACCAATACCAGTGCCCATTACAGTAATCAATGTTGTGATTTCCTGAGATGAGAGCAGTTTGTCAAAGCGTGCTTTTTCTACGTTCAAAATCTTGCCCTTAAGCGGCAATATCGCCTGATTTTTACGGTCTCGACCTTGTTTAGCTGAACCGCCCGCGGAGTCACCCTCGACTAGGTAAAGTTCGCACAAGGCGGGGTCTTTTTCCTGGCAATCGGCGAGCTTACCAGGCAAGCCCAGACCATCCATCACGCCCTTGCGGCGTGTCATTTCACGTGCTTTTCTAGCAGCTTCGCGCGCACGCGCGGCATCCACGATTTTGCCGCAAATAATTTTGGCATCCATGGGATTTTCCAGCAGAAATTCGGCGAGTTTTGCCGCAACAATTTCCTGTACCACAGGCTGAACTTCGGATGACACCAGCTTGTCTTTGGTTTGCGATGAAAACTTAGGCTCTGGCACTTTCACCGACAGGACGCAGGTTAAACCTTCACGCATATCGTCCCCAGCAGTTTCTACCTTGGCTTTTTTGGCCATTTCGTTTTGTTCAATGTAATTATTGAGTGTGCGCGTCATAGCTGTACGCAGACCCGTAAGATGCGAACCTCCATCGCGCTGCGGAATGTTGTTGGTGAAGCATTGCACGGTCTCGCCGTAGGAATCATTCCATTGCATGGAAACTTCTACCGTCATGCCATCTTTTTCGCCTATGGCGTAGAATATTTTGGGATGCAGCACGGTTTTGCTGCGATTGATGTATTCGACAAAACCTCTGACCCCGCCAGCGTAAGCAAAGTTTTCACTTTTACCATGGCGTTGATCTATCAACTCGATCTTCACGCCGTTGTTGAGGAACGACAACTCACGTAAGCGCTTGGCCAGAATCTCAAAATGGAACTCGACCAAAGTAAAGGTTTCTTCGGATGCTAAAAAGTGCACTTCTGTGCCGCGGCGCTCTGAGGGTCCGGTTTCTACCAATGGTGATACTGCTTCGCCACGGCGGAATTCCATTTGGTGCATCTTGCCATTACGGCAAATTTTGAGGCGCAGCCAGTCAGAAAGCGCGTTCACTACAGAGACGCCTACACCATGCAGGCCGCCGGAAACTTTGTAGGAATTCTGATTGAACTTCCCCCCAGCATGCAACTCGGTCATCACAATTTCAGCCGCCGAGCGCTTGAGCTCGTCGTCGTCTTTTATGTCAGTGGGAATACCACGCCCATTGTCACTAACACTCACTGAGTTGTCGTGGTGGATGATAACCTTGATATCATCGCAATGCCCTGCCAGCGCTTCGTCTATGGCGTTATCCACCACTTCAAACACCATGTGGTGTAAGCCCGAGCCATCGGAGGTGTCGCCGATGTACATACCGGGACGTTTGCGAACGGCATCCAAGCCTTTAAGTATCTGAATGCTTGAGGAATCGTAGTCTGAAGATTTGTCTTTTGGGGTCATTAGTGTAATTTCTGTAAATTTGATGTTGATTTAAATGCAAAACTTTAGATACGCATAGGCATAACGACGTATTTATAGTTAGGATTGTCTGCCAAAGTGACCAAGCAACTACTGTTGGCATCCGCAAATGAAAACTCGACCATTTCATCCTGGACATTATTGAGTACGTCTATCAAATAGGTCACATTGAAGCCCACGTCCAGAGCATCACCACTATAAGTGGTTTCCAGTTCTTCTTCGGCTTCTTCTTGTTCGCTATTACTACTGATCAATTTCAGGCTGTTGCTACCCAGTACCAAGCGTATACCACGATATTTTTCGTTGGACAGAATAGACGCACGCCGCATGGCTTGTAATACTTCTACGCGGTTTATAGAAAAGCGATTTTGGTGACCCACCGGAATGACGCGATTGTAATCTGGAAACTTTCCGTCAATAATTTTTGAAATCAGCGTGATATTGGAAAAAGCGAAATTGACCTGTGTAGAAGATAAATCCATCGTGACTTCTTCATCTGTGTCTTCCAGGAGTTTAATTAGTTCTGTCACAGTTTTGCGCGGCAATATTACTTCCTGTTTTTCATGGCTCTCTGCTAGCTCTGTACAAATAAAGCTTAAACGGTGTCCATCAGTACCTACCAAATTCAAGCGCTGACCGTTGACCTCCAGAAGTAATCCATTCAGATAGTAACGGATGTCTTGTTGTGCCATAGAAAAATCTACTTGGCGCAATAAGTTACGTAAAGTTTTTTGTGCCAACTTCAGGGTCAAACTACTATTTCCGCTACGCGTCATGGTCGGGTAATCCGCAGCTGGTAAGGTTTGCAGATTAAATTTGCTTCGTCCAGCGCTAACTTGCATACGCGCATCTTTTTCAGTCAATTTCAATTGGCTACCTTCAGGTAATGCGCTGCAAATATCTAGCAATTTTTTGGCAGAAATTGTGGTTGAGAAATTTTCTGTAGTCTCCGTATTGGCGGACATAGAAATTTGCATTTCCAAATCTGTGGCAGTCAACGTGATTGTTCCATCATTACTTTCGAGTAGCAGGTTGGAAAGGATAGGTAAAGTATGCCTACGTTCCACAATTCCGTTGACTGCGGATAGCGGTTTTAATAATGTTTCACGATGGATATCAATCTTCATATATATACCTTGATAATAGATAATAGAGTGCTAACTTGTTTGTGTATAAGCCAATTTGTCATTATAAATCAAAATGTTTTACTATGTTGAACCCTGCAAATAAGCACTTAGGAAACTGTGTATTAAAAAGGGATAACTTTAGTCACAGTCTGCTTTATGTCTTTTTTCCACAGTTCATTAGACCACCTATTAACAGCTTGTTAGATGTGCTAAATTCAATCCCCACGTAATACTTGAAGCAAGACGTTATATTCTTTAGCCAAGATTGAGTCTGTACTTTTTAACTGGTCTATTTTCTTGCAAGCATGCATTACAGTGGTGTGATCACGCCCGCCAAACGCGTCGCCAATTTCTGGGAAACTGCTATTAGTCAAGTCACGAGCCAATGCCATGGCTGTTTGGCGCGGACGCGCCAAATTACGGGAGCGTTTTTGAGAGTACATTTCCGCTACTTTTATTTTGTAATAGTCAGCCACGGTTTTTTGGATGTTCTCGATCGTGATGGACTGTATACGACCAATGATATCTTTTAATGCTTCTTTCACTAAGCCAGTATCGATGGGCTTACCGGTGAAGTTAGCTAGAGCAAATACGCGATTAAGTGCGCCTTCTAAGTCACGCACGCTTGAGCGTATGTGTTTAGCGATAAGAAAAGCCACATCTTCTTCCAGTTTGATTTTGGCGCTTTGCGCTTTCTTGATCAAAATCGCAACGCGCATTTCTAGTTCAGGTGGTTCAATTAGCACTGTCAAACCCCAGCTAAAACGAGTTTTAAGCCGGTCTTCGATACCGTCTATTTCTTTTGGAAGAGTGTCGCAGGTAATGACAATTTGTTTATTGGCACCGACCAAGGACTCAAAAGCGTAAAAAAACTCTTCTTGGGTGCGACCTTTGCCAGAGAAGAACTGGATATCGTCTATCAGCAACAAATCCAGTGAATGATAACGGCGTTTGAATTCGTCAAATGACTTGTGTTGATAGGCTTTAACCACATCAGAAACATATTTTTCCGCGTGTAAATAGCCAATCTTCGCCTCTGGCCGAATTTCGTGTAAGTGATTGCCTATAGCTTGGATCAAGTGTGTTTTACCTAAGCCTACGCCACCATAAACGAATAATGGGTTGTAAGCGCCACCAGCGTTTTCAGCAACTTGTAGTGCCGCCGCACGCGCCAGTTGATTGGCCTTACCTGTGACAAAGTTAGCAAAGGTAAGTGCCGGATTAAGTCCATGAATATCGCTCTTGCTTGCTGTTTTGGTTTTTTTGGTAGGTGCGGGTTCTTCGATACTCGGTGCAGGATCAATGGCGGCTTTTGCTTCGAGAAGCACGAGTTCGACCTGCAATGGCCGGGAAAAAAAGTCTTGTCCCAACTGCTCGATACGGGCAAGAAACTTGTCTTTGATGGTCTGCATGACATAATTATTGGGTGTCACGATACGCAGTATATCGCCAGCGTTTTCGAGCTTTAAGGGTTTGAATAGCGTGTTAAACTGTACTGCAGAGAGTTCTCTTTCAAAGCGGCCAAGGCAAGCGAACCAAAAATTTTCCATGTGCGCTTTATAGTCCAAAAGTTAGAGAGAAGTAGAGTAAGAATTGCTATTATAAGATGGAATGATTTTAGTCTTTTCGTGAGAAGTTATCCACAGCAACTGGCATAAACACAAAGATAAATATAGATTGACAAGCAGAGGGGTTACGCGGTTAAATTACGCCCTTTTTAGTTCTTAACAGATTAGGCTGAAATCATGAAACGTACTTATCAACCTTCCAAGGTTCGCCGCGCCCGCACCCACGGTTTTCTGGTGCGTATGAAAACCAGAGGTGGTCGCGCTGTTATTCGCGCCCGTCGCGCCAAAGGTCGTGCACGTCTCGCTGTTTAATTAAATCTTATGGCCGAGGACATTGGCCTAGGTTTTCCTGGCGGGCTCAAACTAAAAAAAACGGATGAATTTTCATCCGTTTTTAGTTTCAGGCGGCGCATTCATGGAAAGTTTTTGGCCATACACCACATGCCGAATAATTTGGGTTACCCGCGCATAGGTGTCGTCGTGAGCAAAAAGTTGGCGCGTCGTGCTGTAGCGCGTAACTATATGAAGCGTGTTGTCAGGGAGCTGTTTCGTTTGAATCGTTTGAATATAGGTGCTGTGGATATTGTGGTGCGTATCAGTCAATCCTTTAGCAAGCTTGATTTTGTGAGCGTTATGCGCGAGTTTGAGCTGGCGTTGACCAAACTCCCGCAGAACAAGATAACAAAGTCGCAATAAATGATACGTATCTTTATCTGGTTGATTAAAACGTATCGCTTTTGCCTAAGCCCTGTGCTGGGTAACAGCTGTCGTTTTAGTCCCAGCTGCTCTTGCTATGCCATTGAAGCATTAGAGAAATATGGTGTGTTACGCGGTGGTTTATTAACCGCCAAACGCCTTACGCGTTGTCATCCATGGCACGCTGGCGGATACGATCCGATCCCTTAAAAGTTAACTGAGAGTTACATGGATAATAAACGTTTAATACTATTTATGATTTTATCGTTCACCATCCTCATGTCATGGGATGCATGGGAACGTCAACATCAGCCACCTGCGGTGAAACAAGTGGCTACGGCAAACGATGCTGTTCCAAGTGTATCAAGCAAGCTAAACCTGCAACCATCGCCTGCAACTGAAACTTTCAGCTTGGGCAAAGACGAGCGCGTGCATGTTAAAACCGATTTGGTAGAGGCGACTATTGATACCTTAGGTGGCGATGTGCGTCGTTTGGAATTGACCCAACATCACGCAACCGAAGATAAAACCAAAAATTTCGTTTTGTTTGATGATAGCGCACCAGCATCGCATCTTTATATTGCCCAGTCAGGGTTGATAGGCCTCGGACTACCCAATCACAAGACCGTTTTTACCAGTAAAGCCAACAGTTTCACATTGGCGGATGGTAGTGACAAGCTGGAAGTGCGCTTCTCTTGGAGTGACGCAAATAACGTGCAAGTGGATAAGGTGTACACCTTTCATCGCGGTAGTTACGTTATTGACCTGAATTACGAGATCAAAAACGGTAGCGGTGTTGCCATAGATTCTTCGGTGTATTACCAGTTGTTACACGATAACCAATCTGATAAATCCTCAAAGATTATGCCCACATATATTGGTGCGGCTTACTATACTGAAGCGGATAAGTATAAAAAAATTAAATTTGATGACATGCAAAAAACCAATCTGTCTAAAAACGCTACAGATGGTTGGATAGGCATGGTGCAGCATTATTTTGCTAGTGCTTGGATACCAAAATCTGGTGTAGTGCGCGAATATCGTACCAAGCAATTGAACGAACATCTTTTCGCTGCCAGCGTAGTGGTGCCGGTTGGTAGTGTGGCGGCGGGTAGTTCAACCACGTTCGGCGCGCGTTTGTTTGCAGGACCACAAGAACAGAAACATCTCAAAGAAGTGGCTCCCGGACTGGAGTACGTGGTGGATTATGGTTGGTTGACCATCTTCGCAAGTCCTTTGTTTTGGGTGCTGTCGGAGATTCAAAAATTAGTGCATAACTGGGGCGTGGCGATTATTGTGTTGACGGTGTTGCTCAAGGCCGTGTTTTATCCACTGTCTGCAGCTGGCTATAGAAACATGGCTCACATGCGTAAGTTGGCACCACGCTTGCAACAAATGAAAGAGCGTTTTGGCGAGGATAAAGCCAAAATGCAACAAGCGATGATGGAGCTCTACAAAACAGAAAAAATCAATCCTATGGGAGGATGTTTGCCAGTGTTGGTGCAGATACCGGTGTTCATTGCGTTTTATTGGATGTTGCTGGGCACTATCGAAATGCGCCAAGCGCCGTTTATGCTATGGATTACCGACTTGTCTGCACCGGATACCCTGTTTGGTACGATTTTGGGTATGCCCATCGGGCTTCTCCCTATCTTAATGGGGCTCACCATGATTTTACAAACTAGCCTGAATCCTACCCCACCTGATCCTGTGCAAGCCAAAGTGATGAAAATCATGCCCATCGTGTTCAGTGTGTTTTTCTTCTTCTTCCCCGCCGGTTTGGTGCTGTATTGGCTGGTGAACAACATCCTGTCCATCGCTCAACAATGGTCTATCAATCGTATGATAGAAGGCAGTCAAAAGGGTGACAGCGCTTAAAGATACTATCGTAGCCGTTGCCACTGCACCGGGGCGCGGCAGCATCGGAGTGGTACGAGTATCAGGCAGCCAAGTCCCATTAATTGCCCACGCCGTATTGGGCGTTGTTCCCACTCCGCGCCATGCTAGTTTCAAAAACTTTCTTGATGCTGACGGCAATTTGATAGACCAAGGCATTGCTATCTATTTTCCCAATCCACATTCCTACACTGGCGAAGACGTGCTGGAATTTCAAGGCCACGGCGGAAGCGCGGTGCTGCAGCGCTTATTGCAACGTTGTTTGTGTTTGGGTGCGCGCCTAGCCAACCCTGGGGAATTTACGCAACGCGCTTGGCTCAACGACAAACTGGATTTGGCTCAAGCTGAAGCTGTGGCAGATTTGATAGAGGCCTCCACCACAGAGGCCGCACAAAGTGCCGTGCGTTCATTGGCCGGCGTGTTTTCTCAGCACATTCAAACTTTGCGTCAGCGCTTGATAGATTTACGATTGTATATTGAAGCGTGTTTGGACTTTCCAGAAGAAGACATAGATTTTATTAGCCAAGGCAGAGTGGCAGAAAAACTGGAAACGATTGTTACCGAACTAAACGCGGTATTTGCAGGGGCTAGCCAAGGCAAGATACTGCGTGAGGGCCTCCATGTGGTACTCATCGGTCAGCCTAACGTGGGTAAATCCAGTTTGCTCAATCAGCTGTCCGGCGAGGATGTGGCAATAGTAACGCCAGTCGCAGGAACAACGCGTGATACGCTCAAAAGCAGTATTCACATTAATGGTGTACCACTACATATTATTGACACTGCAGGTTTGCGCGAAACCGAGGACGAAGTGGAAAGTCACGGAATCTTGCGCACTTGGAAAGCGCTAGAAAGCGCTAGCATTGCTTTGTTATTGCTGGATGCCAGGCTTGGAGTTCAGGCACAGGATATGGTGATTTTGAATAAGTTGCCGCAAGGATTACCGTTACTTCAAATTTTTAATAAGTGTGATTTAATCCAGGAATCATCGAAGAAATCAGAAAAAAACGGAGTAACTACGATTCTTCTGTCCGCCAAAACTGGCGAAGGCTTGCCATTGTTGCGAGAACATTTACTGCAAGTAGCAGGTTGGAGAGCAGGCACAGAAGGGACTTTTGCGGCCCGTGAGCGGCATTTGCAGGCTTTGGTTAAGGTACGCACTTGTCTGCAGCAAGCTGCTGAGCGTATGCAACAACCAGAATTGATCGCAGAGGAGTTACGCATGGCGCAAGAAGCGCTGAATCATATTACTGGCGAATTTACTAACGATGATTTGCTTGGCGAGATATTCGGCCGCTTTTGTATTGGTAAGTAGGTTTCACGTGAAACATGTGCGTGATATTATCTACTGTCATTGATACCACTTTCCAAAAGCTATCCTAAACGCGCAACACATGAATTCGCAATCCTTACCCTTGCTGAAATCTAGCGTGCCCCCGAAAATTATAGAGCGCGCCATGCTTGAGGCTGTTGATAGCACTATTCGTGCCTTGTGTCCAACCACGTTTGACAGTCTTTGCTATATCTATGCGGTGATAGGTTCTAATGTGATGAGCGTCGCGCTTAAAAA
This sequence comes from Methylophilales bacterium, assembly GCA_021414145.1. GTDB lineage: Bacteria > Pseudomonadota > Gammaproteobacteria > Burkholderiales > Methylophilaceae > CAILHX01. The sequence continues at coordinate 46,243 of JAIOOY010000019.1, forward strand.
GAATTTTCGCCCAGTTGCAGGAATTGCGCTTATCCATGCAGGTAACGGAAAATATTTGGAATTTATGGATGATTCAACATTGGAGAGGGGTTTAGGCGGGTCTTACCATTGCTGGATAGAGTCGGCAGATTCCGGACAAACACCCAAACAAAAGGAATTGGTTGATTTTACCTATGGCAATAACCCTGGGTACGCAGAGACGCACGGTATCAAGTGGCAAGCGAAAAAGTATGATTATTTGTGGGGCAAGGCACAAGAGATCAATCTGGGCGGCGATATAGAAGCTTTACCAAAAAAATTTCCAGAAGGTAAAGTGTGGTATCAAGAAACAAAAAGAGGCCAGGACTGGTTGGCCACACACTTACAAAAGCACGTGAATGATTATGCAAAGATGACTTTCCTGGCTTTGCGTCAGTACAACGCGGCTCTGGAAGAGTACCGCAGTAAAAAAACAAACTTTCGTGACCGCCTAAAAACATCGAATAGTTTCACGTGAAACATTTTCGAGTATCATCGCGTACCTTATTGAGTGAATGTAGATAACACATGCAATTTCCTGAAAAATTTGATGTAATCGTGGTGGGTGGTGGTCATGCTGGGGCAGAGGCCGCGCTGGCTGCTGCGCGCATTGGGCGCAAAACCTTGCTGCTCACCCACAACATCGAAACTTTGGGGCAAATGTCATGCAATCCATCTATAGGTGGCATTGGTAAAGGGCATTTGGTTAAGGAGATAGACGCGCTAGGTGGTGCGATGGCCGCGGCGACCGACGAAGCAGGTATACAATTCCGTATCCTCAATTCCAGCAAGGGACCAGCAGTACGGGCGACTAGAGCGCAGGCGGATCGTGTGTTGTACCGCAAGGCGATGCGTGGCCGCTTGGAAAACCAAGAAAATTTGTGGTTATTCCAGCAAGCGGTTGATGATATGGTGCTAGAAGGCGATAAAGTGGTTGGAGTCGTCACGCAAATGGGCTTACGCTTTAACGCGAATGCTGTGGTGTTGACTGCAGGCACATTTTTAGCGGGTTTGGTACATGTTGGACTGCAAAATTACCAAGCTGGGCGCGCCGGGGATCCGCCGGCTAATTCGTTAGCACATAAATTGCGCGAAATCGGCCTGCCTGCCGGAAGGCTAAAAACTGGTACGCCACCCCGCATAGACGGACGCACCATTGATTATTCGGTGATGGAAGAGCAGCCGGGCGACAGTCCTGTGCCGGTGTTTTCTTTCCTCGGACACGTCGGCCAGCACCCGCAACAATTGCCGTGCTGGATTACACATACCAATACCAGGACGCATGAAATCATTCGTGGCGGTTTGGATCGTTCGCCCATGTACACTGGCGTGATTGAAGGCGTAGGGCCACGCTATTGCCCGTCGGTGGAAGATAAAATCACACGCTTTGCGGACAAAGAAGCGCACCAGATTTTCTTGGAGCCTGAAGGTTTAACCACTCATGAAATTTATCCTAATGGCATTTCTACGAGCCTACCGTTTGATGTGCAATTAAATTTGGTGCGTAGTATTAAAGGTCTAGAAAACGCGCATATCTTACGTCCTGGTTACGCTATTGAATATGACTACTATGATCCACGCGGACTCAAAACCTCGCTGGAAACCAAAGCCATTAAAGGTTTGTTTTTTGCTGGACAAATCAATGGCACAACAGGTTATGAAGAGGCTGCCGCGCAAGGACTGTTGGCCGGATTAAATGCTGGTCGTTACGCCGCCGAGCAGGAGGCGTGGTGCCCCGGTCGTTCTGAAGCTTATTTGGGTGTGTTGGTGGATGATTTGATTACGCGCGGTGTCAACGAGCCGTACCGTATGTTCACCAGTCGTGCCGAATATCGCTTGATGTTGCGAGAGGATAATGCCGATCTGCGTTTGACCGAAGCTGGGCGGCGTTTAGGTTTGGTGGATGACCTGCGTTGGGCGGCGTTTTCACGCAAGCAAGAAGCCATTTCGCGTGAACAAGAACGCCTCAAATCCACTTGGGTGAGCCCAAAGAATCTGGCGCAAGCCGACGCTGAGCGTGTTTTAGGACAGCCCATAGAGCATGAATACGCGCTGTTTGACCTCCTGCGTCGCCCAGACGTGAGTTACGAAAGCCTCCTTACTTTAGGTGATGATGCTTTCGGTGAGACCGACCCGCAAGTGTGTCAGCAGCTGGAAATTGCAGCAAAGTACCAGGGCTATATTGATCGCCAAGCTGGTGAAATCGAGCGCAGTCGCCACTATGAAAAGTTGGCGCTGCCGACCGACTTGGATTACCGCGAGGTACGCGGACTTTCCATAGAGGCGCAGCAAAAGCTCAATCAGCATAAACCCCAGACCTTAGGTCAGGCGGGACGCGTTTCTGGGGTGACTCCAGCTGCGGTTTCGCTGCTGCTGGTCTATATCAAGAAAAAACACATGACCAAAGAAAAGCACGCAGCATGACTGTCGCAATTGATTTATCAGAAAAGTTGAGCAACGGCTTGGCTACTTTGGGGTTGAAGTTATCACCTGAAACACAACAAAAGATGCTGGACTATCTGGCCTTGTTGGCCAAGTGGAATAAGGTACACAACCTAACAGCCGTGCGCGAATTGGATGATATGGTCACCTTGCATTTACTAGATAGCTTAGCCGTATTGCCTCATTTAACTGCTTCTAATGTGTTGGATGTGGGTAGTGGCGGCGGTTTGCCGGGAATTCCGCTGGCTTTGGCCTTACCTGAGTTGCAAGTAACTGTAGTGGACTCCAGTCATAAAAAAGCTACGTTTTTGCGTCAGGCTAAAGCAGAGTTGGGTTTGGACAATGTACAAGTGGTGTGTGAGCGAGTCGAGGCTTATCAGCCTGAAATAAAATTTCACACCATTATTTCACGCGCTTTTTCTGATGTCTCAGAGTTTGTGCGTTTGACACAACATTTGCTGGAACAAAATGGGATGTGGCTCGCGATGAAGGGTGTGTACCCTTATGATGAGTTGGCTCAAACGACGGATGTGACATCAACAGTGCAGCTACTCACTATCCCCGGGCTTGATGCCCAGCGCCACTTGGTAAAATTAAATCGTGTGAATTTAAGCCACGCAAATACAATATGAAAATTATCGCTATTACCAATCAAAAAGGCGGCGTGGGTAAGACCACTACTAGCGTTAATTTGGCCGCTAGTTTGTCCGCGCTCAAGCGCCGTGTGCTGTTGCTGGATCTCGACCCGCAAGGCAATGCAACTATGGGTAGCGGAGTCAATAAAAATGGAGTGACTGCCACGCTGTATCAAGTGTTGCTGGGTGAAAAAACACTGAATGAGGTGAAGTTAAAAGTTGAGTTGGGTAAGTTTGATTTAGTCCCTGCCAATCGCGATTTGGCAGGTGCAGAGATTGAGCTGGTGAATATCGAGGCGCGCGAAACAAGGCTCAAGGCAGCCCTAGGGTCAGTGATCGATGATTATGATTTTGTGCTGCTGGATTGCCCTCCTTCTTTGAGCTTGATTACTGTCAATGCCCTTACCGCCGCGCAATCGGTGCTAATCCCTATGCAATGTGAATACTACGCGCTGGAAGGCTTGTCGGACTTGGTTAAGACCATCAAGCAAGTACGTGCTAACTTGAATCCAATTTTGGAGATCGAAGGTTTGCTCCGCACCATGTTCGACAATCGTAACATGCTGGCGCAACAAGTATCGGCACAGCTAGAGCAGCATTTTGGCGACAAAGTTTATCGTACCGTGATTCCACGCAACATCCGGTTGGCAGAAGCACCTAGCCATGGTTTGCCAGTGCTATATCACGACAAAACTTCCAAGGGGGCGCAAGCATATCTGGCACTGGCGGTGGAAATGATTAAACGAGGTGAAAAAAATGGCTAGTACAAAAGGCTTGGGACGAGGCTTAGATGCCTTACTGGGGGGTGACAGTGCGGACGTGAAGGCTGGGGATGCTTTGCGTACGCTGAATGTGACGCAGTTGCAACCAGGCAAATACCAGCCGCGCACCCACATGGATCAAGAGTCGTTGGCGCAACTGGCCGAATCCATTAAAGCTCAAGGCATTATGCAGCCGATATTGGTGCGGCCGATAGCGCCAGAAAAATATGAAATCATCGCCGGTGAACGCCGCTGGCGTGCCGCACATTTAGCCGGATTGACAGAGGTGCCGGTGTTGGTGCGAGAAATCGCCGACGAAGCTGCACTAGCGATGGCGCTCATTGAGAACATTCAGCGCGAAGATCTCAATCCGCTGGAAGAGGCTAACGGTATACAGCGTTTGATAGATGAGTTTGCTATGACACACCAAGCTGCTGCAGAGGCGGTAGGTCGCTCACGTAGCGCCGTGACTAATTTGCTGCGCTTGCAAACCTTGCCTGCCAAGGTGCAGGAAATGTTGGTGCAAAATCGTTTGGATATGGGGCATGCAAGGGCATTACTTGGTCTAAGTGGTGCTAAGCAACTTGTGGCTGCGGAACAAATTGCTCAGCAGAAACTTTCGGTGCGTGAGGCAGAAAATCTGGTCAAGCGCCTCAACGCTACCCCCAGCAAAAAATTGGGGAAATCAACAAGTAGTGATATAGCAAGACTACAAGAAGAGCTTTCAGAAACATTGGGTGCCGTGGTTAAAATTCAGACAGCTAAAAATGGTGCTGGCATCCTAAAAATTCAATATGCTAACCTTGGTCAATTGGATGATATTTTGTCCAAAATAAGAACAGAAAAGAGATAAATCCAGCATTATGGCCTTGACTTAAACAACATTTACAACGAAAATTCCACGCCTTGCATTTCTAGGCTCTAGTTTTCAAAAGTTAAGGGCCGGAACGTGGATCAAGTATTCAAGCGCATGATCAAGATGCAAATAGTCGCGATACTAATTGTAGGGTTTGCGACATTTGCTTTCGCTGGACTCCATGGTGGGTTATCTGCGATAGCTGGCGGTTTTGCAGCGATTGTTGGTGGTTATTTTGCTTCGTTTGTAGCAAGTGGTAAGCCTCATCAGGATGCTAGCTCTGTATTAATAAGGCTTATTAAAGCTGAAGCATTAAAAATTTTGATCATCGTGTTAATGTTGTGGCTTACGTTCAAGCTTTATAAGGAACTGGTGCCTATAGCGCTAATTCTGGGTTTAGCAACGGTAGCTTTATTGTCAGGTGCAGCATTATCTGGCATTCATGATAAAAAGTAGATGGCTGACTTGGTCGGCTTTAATTAAATAAGTAAGGTTTTACTAGCGAATGTCTACAGAACAACTAACACCAGCTGAATATATCGGACACCATTTGTCATTTAACGCCCAATCTGTTGGCGATACAGGCTTTTGGGTGTTGCACATGGATACTTTAGTCGTGTCCTTGTTGTTAGGGATTGTGGTGTTTGGCTTTTTGGGTTGGGTGGTGCGCGGTGTGACCGCGGGTGTGCCAAACAAGCGTCAAGCCTTTGTCGAGTTGTTGATGGAATTTGTAGACGGTCAAGTTAAAACTATTTTTCACGGTAATCGTCACGCTTTTGTAGCACCGCTGGCCTTGACCGTATTCGTTTGGGTGTTGTTCATGAATGCCATGGACTTTTTGCCGATAGATGTTATGGCGAAACTGGTTTACGAGGGCGTGTTTGGATTGCATAAATGGCGCGCTGTACCGACCTCAGACATTAATGCCACTTTCGCTTTAGCGCTCTCCGTGTGGGTGTTGATGATATTCTTCAGCATCAAAGTCAAAGGTTTGGGCGGCTGGATACATGAGTTATTCTGTGCGCCTTTCGGCAGCAACCCCTTGGTGTGGCCAGCCAACTTTGCGTTTAACCTAATCGAATACATCTCCAAACCTCTTTCTCACGCACTGCGACTCTTCGGTAATATGTACGCAGGCGAAATCATATTTTTGCTGCTCGGCATGTGGGCGGCGACAGGGCTAGTTGGCACATTCTTTGGTGCTTTGCTGGGCGCGGGTTGGGCGATTTTCCACATCTTAATCGTCATTCTGCAAGCATTTATTTTCATGATGCTCACGGTGGTTTACATCTCCATGGCGCACGAAAGTCATTGATTTAGATTTTATTTAATTTGTCGTAATTTGCTGTTTTTCAACTGAAAGGAAATGTAATGGAAAGTTTAGCGATGATTCAAGCGTACACCGGTATTGGTATCGGCTTGATTATTGGCCTGGGCGCTGCTGGCGCTTGTATCGGTATCGGCATCATGTGTGCCAGCTTCCTCGAAGGCGCTGCACGTCAGCCTGAGATGATTCCTGCGCTGCAAGCCAAAGTATTCTTGCTGCTCGGTCTGATTGATGCATCTTTCATTATCGGCGTTGGCTTGGCCATGATGTTTGCGTTTGCTAACCCGCTACTCAGCGTCATTAAATAAAGTTGAGTTGTTAAGGCTATCCTTAACAGCACGGGAGCAAACATGAATATCAACTTAACAATGTTCGCACAAGCTTTGTCGTTCGCCATATTGATATGGTTCACGGCGCGTTTTGTGTGGCCACCGCTGATTAAAGCAGTGGAAGATCGGCAAAAAACCATCGCTGATGGCTTGGCTGCTGGTGAGCGTGGCAAGCATGAGCTGGAAATTTCAGCTAAGCGCTCTGCTGAGTCTCTGCGTGAAGCCAAACAACAAGCCTCTGAAATCATTGCTCAAGCAGAAAAACGTGCGACCGCGATTATTGAAGAAGCTAAGGAGAATGCTAAAGCCGAAGGTGAACGCATTCTGGTGGGTGCTAAAGCTGAGCTAGATCAGGAAGTGTTCCGCACCAAAGAATCGCTGCGTCAACAAGTGGCTGATTTAGTGGTTTCTGGTGCTGAAAAGATTCTGCGTCGTGAGATTGATGCTAAAGCTCACGCTGATATCCTCAGCGCGGTTTCGAGTCAGCTATAAGGGACATCATGGCTGAGAAAACCACTCTAGCAAGACCTTATGCTGTGGCGGCTTATCGCTTGGCCAAGCAGCACAAGGCTTTGAATCAATGGTCCGACATGCTGGTGTTGCTGGCAGGTATCGCTGCTGATGCAGAAATGTCTCTAGTAATCGCCAACCCTAAACTGACGGGTGCGCAAGTTGAGCAAATGTTCACCAAGATTTGCGGCGATAAGATTGATGCCGCGGCGGTAAATTTGGTCAAACTGTTGATTGAGCACGATAAGCTGGTGCTTTTGCCAACGATTGCAGAAATGTATGAGGCGTTGAAAGCCGAGGATGGTGGCGTAGAGCAAGCCGTCATTACCTCTGCTACTAAGCTCAGCAAAGAACAGGGGAAAGCCTTGATAGCGCCCTTGGAAGCACGTTTCAGCAAGAAAATAGAACCACAATTTGCGGTAGACCCGGAGCTGATAGGCGGAGTCAAAATTGTGGTTGGGGACGCCGTTATTGATGCTTCGGTGCGCGGCCAATTACAAGATTTGGCTATATCGCTCAAAAATTAAATTACGCTTGAAAACTTACGCCTACAAAATTAGGCATGCAGAAAGTTAGGAGAAATTATGCAGTTGTCATCATCTGAGATTAGTGAACTGATTAAAAGCCGGTTGGAGAACTTCAACCCCAGTTCCGAAGCGCGTACCACTGGAACGGTAGTTTCCGTTACTGATGGTATCGTCCGCATTCACGGCCTGTCCGACGCGATGCAAGGCGAAATGTTGGAGTTTCCCGGCAATACTTTCGGTATGGCACTCAATTTGGAGCGTGATTCTGTAGGCGCTGTGGTATTGGGCGAATATGAACATATTACCGAAGGTGATACGGTCAAATGTACCGGTCGCATTCTGGAAGTACCGGTCGGTCCAGAGCTGTTGGGGCGAGTAGTCAACGCGTTGGGTCAGCCGATAGACGGCAAAGGTCCAATCAACGCCAAGATGACCGACAAAATTGAAAAAGTAGCTCCTGGTGTAATTGCGCGTAAGTCGGTGTCGCAGCCTGTGCAAACGGGTTTGAAGGCGATTGACTCTATGGTGCCAATTGGCCGTGGTCAGCGAGAATTGATTATTGGTGACCGTCAAACCGGCAAAACCGCCGTGGCTGTTGACACCATCATCAACCAACGCGGCCAAAATGTTAAATGTATTTATGTGGCGATTGGGCAAAAAGCCTCTACCGTGGCCAACGTAGTGCGAAAGCTGGAAGAACATGGCGCGATGGGTTACACCACCGTGGTGGCCGCAACCGCTTCTGAATCTGCCGCGCTGCAATTTATTGCGCCATATGCAGGCTGCACCATGGGTGAATATTTCCGTGACCGTGGTGAAGATGCGCTGATTGTTTATGATGACTTGACCAAGCAAGCATGGGCTTACCGTCAAGTTTCTCTGTTACTGCGTCGTCCACCAGGCCGTGAAGCTTATCCTGGCGACGTGTTCTATTTGCACTCCCGTTTGCTGGAGCGCGCGGCTCGTGTCAATGAAGACTATGTAGAAAAATTCACTAACGGTGAAGTCAAAGGTAAGACAGGTTCTTTGACTGCGCTGCCTGTGATTGAAACCGCCGCCGGTGACGTGTCTGCTTTCGTGCCGACCAACGTGATTTCTATTACTGATGGTCAAATCTTTTTGGAATCCGACTTGTTTAACGCCGGTATTCGTCCCGCGATTAACGCTGGTATTTCAGTATCCCGCGTGGGTGGTGCAGCGCAGACTAAAGTCATTAAGAAACTCGGCGGTGGCGTCCGTTTGGCGCTGGCGCAGTATCGTGAATTGGCTGCATTTGCACAATTCGCATCTGACTTGGACGAATCCACGCGTAAGCAGTTGGAGCGTGGACGCATGGTGACCGAGCTGATGAAGCAAGTGCAATATGCACCAATGACCGTAGCCGATATGGCAGTGACGCTGTTAGCGGCAAACAAGGGTTATTTGGATGACGTGCCTGTAGCTAAGGCTTTGGCGTTTGAATCTGCTTTGTTGTCTTTCTTAAAGTCCAAGTACAAGAGCCTGCTGGACAATATTGAAACGACCAAAGACTTGTCGGGTGATGACGAAAAAGCGCTGTGCGCCGCCATCGAAGATTTCAAGGCTACTAGCGCTTACTAAGCGCATTTAGAAAGAGTCGGAGACTTTCATGGCAGGTAGTAAAGAAATACGAACCAAAATCAAGAGCGTAGAAAACACGCGCAAGATCACCAAGGCGATGGAAATGGTCGCAGCCTCCAAGATGCGTAGAGCACAGGAGAGGATGCGTGCGGCTCGTCCCTACGCGGAGAAGATTCGCAACGTGGCTGCTCACCTTTCACACGCTCATTCTGAGTATAAGCACCCGTTTTTGTTGGCGCGTGACACAGTTAAAACCGTGGGCTTAATTGTCATTACATCTGATAAGGGCTTGTGCGGCGGTTTAAATACTAACGTGTTGCGCTTGGCAATATCCAACATGAAGTCATGGGAAGCTGAGGGCAAAAGCGTGTTGGTAAGTGCTCTGGGCAACAAAGGTCTGGGATTCATGAATCGCGTGGGTGGCAATATTAAGTCGCACATTACCGGTTTAGGGGATGCGCCGCAGATGGAAAAGCTGATCGGCCCAATCAAGGTAATGTTGGATGCTTATGTGGCGGGCGAAATTGACGCTTTGTACATTAGCTACACACGCTTCATCAATACCATGAAGCAAGAAGCAGTCTCTGAGCAATTGCTGCCTTTGTCTGGCGAACAGCTGGGCGCTGCAGAAGGCCATTGGGATTACATTTACGAGCCGGATGCCAAGCTGGTGATTGATGATTTGCTCACGCGCTATGTGGAATCCATGGTGTATAGCTCGGTGTCCGAGAACATAGCATCAGAGCAAAGTGCACGTATGGTGGCGATGAAGGCTGCTTCTGACAACGCCAAAACGGTGATTGGCGAATTGAAATTGGTGTATAACAAGGCGCGTCAAGCGGCGATTACTAAGGAAATCTCGGAAATTGTCGGTGGTGCAGCAGCGGTAGCTTGATTAAGTATTTGAAACAGCGCCGCGAGCTTTGCGGTAATGGATTAACGAATTAGTTTAGACGGGGAATCACATGAGTTCTGGAAAAATTGTGCAGTGTATTGGTGCGGTGGTTGACGTTGAGTTTCCACGCGAGGGAATGCCTAAGGTGTACGACGCTTTGGTGCTGGATGACAACAGCTCCGGCAGTTTTGCCGAAGCCGGTCTGACGCTGGAAGTGCAGCAGCAATTGGGTGACGGCGTTGTGCGTACCATCGCTATGGGCTCATCTGACGGCTTGCGCCGTGGCATGACGGTGAAAAACACCGGTTCGCAGATTATGGTGCCAGTTGGTCACGGCACACTGGGTCGCATTATGGACGTGTTGGGTCGCCCGATTGACGATGCCGGTGAGATTCAATGCGAAGAGCGTCGCTCTATTCACCAAGCTGCACCAAAGTTTGACGAATTGTCGCCTTCCGTGGATTTGCTGGAAACCGGCATTAAGGTGATTGACTTGGTTTGCCCGTTTGCTAAGGGCGGTAAAGTGGGTCTGTTCGGTGGCGCGGGTGTAGGCAAGACCGTGAATATGCTGGAACTTATTAATAACATTGCCAAAGAGCACGCTGGTTTGTCCGTATTTGCTGGTGTAGGTGAACGTACTCGTGAAGGTAACGACTTCTACCATGAAATGTCAGAAGCGGGTGTTATCAAATTGGATAATCTGCCTGAATCCAAAGTAGCCATGGTTTTCGGTCAGATGAACGAGCCTCCTGGTAACCGTCTGCGCGTAGCGCTCTCTGGTTTGACTATGGCAGAAAAATTCCGTGACGAAGGTCGCGACATCCTGTTCTTCGTGGACAACATTTACCGTTTTACGTTGGCGGGAACTGAAGTTTCAGCGTTGCTGGGTCGTATGCCATCTGCCGTGGGTTACCAACCGACATTGGCTGAAGAAATGGGACGATTGCAAGAGCGTATTACCTCTACCAAGACTGGTTCAATTACTTCCATTCAAGCGGTTTACGTGCCTGCGGATGACTTGACCGACCCGTCTCCTGCTACCACCTTCTTGCATTTGGACTCCACCGTGGTATTGAGCCGTGATATTGCATCGCTTGGTATCTACCCTGCGGTTGATCCATTGGATTCTACCTCGCGTCAGTTGGATCCTCTGGTAGTGGGTGAAGAACACTACACTGTTGCTCGCGCCGTACAAGGTACGCTGCAAAAGTATAAAGAATTACGCGACATTATCGCTATTCTGGGTATGGACGAACTCTCCCCAGAAGACAAACTGGCTGTGGCACGTGCGCGTAAGATTCAACGTTTCTTGTCACAACCTTTCCACGTTGCCGAAGTATTTACGGGTTCTCCAGGTAAGTACGTGACACTGAAAGACACTATTAAAGGCTTCAAAGGTATCGTCAACGGCGATTACGACCATCTGCCAGAACAAGCGTTCTACATGGTTGGCGGCATCGAAGAAGCCGTGGAAAAAGCTAAGACGCTATAAATATCATGGCAATGACTATTCATGTAGACGTAGTAAGCGCAGAAACCTCCATTTTTTCAGGGTTGGCGGAATTCGTTGTAGCTCCGGCAACCTTGGGTGAAGTTGGTATTTTTCCGCGCCACGCCCCGCTCCTCAGCCGTATCAAGCCAGGTGCTCTACGTATCAAACTTCCCGATGAGGCAGAAGAGGTACTAATTTTTGTTTCTGGCGGGCTGTTGGAGGTTCAACCTAACGTTATTACCGTGTTAGCGGATACTGCTATTCGCGGTCAAGATTTGGACGAAGCTAAAGCACTGGAAGCCAAGCAAGCCGCAGAAGCTGCGATGAAGGATAAATCTTCCGAAGTGGATTATGCACGTGCCCAAGCAGAGTTGATGGAGGCGTTAGCCCAATTGCAAACAATTCAGAAACTGAAGAAAAAGACGCACTGATTCATAGTGCTAACTCATTACAAAGGCGGCCTTGGCCGCCTTTTTTGTTTATACTTATGCCATGCCAGTCACCCCACTCAATATTGTCATCCTAGCCGCGGGTAAGGGGACGCGTATGCATTCCAGCTTACCCAAAGTGTTGCATCCGCTGGCGGGTACCCCCATGTTGACTCACGTCATCACCACGGCAAAAGCGCTCAAACCTTCAAAGTTATGCGTAGTCTATGGTTTTGGTGGGGATTTGGTAGTGCAGACTATCGCCGATGACAGCATCATTTGGGCGATGCAACAAGAACAAAAGGGTACAGGTCACGCGGTTCAACAAGCTGCTCTACATCTTGAGCAGGAAAGTATTACTTTAGTGCTTTTTGGCGACGTACCATTGATTCGTGTTGACACATGTGAACGGGTATTGAATGAGGCTGAAAAAAACGTATTGACATTACTTACTTTGAATATGACTGATCCTACTGGTTACGGGCGTATTTTAAGGAACAGCAACGGCGCTATCGTTGGCATCGTTGAACAAAAGGATGCGACTGAAAAGCAGCGCCAAATCAGCGAGGTAAATACGGGCATCATGGCCATACCCACTCGTCAGTTGATGGCATGGCTGCAGCGCTTAAAGGCAGACAATGCGCAAGGCGAATACTATTTGACCGACATCGTCGCGATGGCGGTTGCGGATGGCGTGGCGGTGACGAGTGTCGCTGCAGTGGATAGCGCAGAAGTGTTTGGTGTAAATAGCAAAAAAGATTTAGCCACATTGGAGCGTGCGTATCAAAAACAAATTGCAGAGCAATTGTTGGCACAAGGCGTGACTTTGGCCGATCCCGCGCGTATTGACGTGCGAGGCACGCTCAACTGCGGTCAAGATGTTGCGATTGATGTGAACTGTGTGTTTGAAGGTACTGTAAAACTAGGAAACAACGTGCAGGTTGGCACTAACAGTGTTATTCGCAATACTTGTATTGGCGATGACACAAAGATTGCACCGTTTAGCCATATTGATGACGCAGAAATCGGGCAAGATTGCCGCATCGGGCCTTACGCCAGAATCAGACCCGGAACACGTTTAAGTGCCAAAACGCATATAGGCAATTTTGTAGAAATCAAGAATAGTGATGTTGGCTTCAACAGCAAAATCAATCATCTGAGCTATGTGGGCGACAGTACCGTGGGCAAGGATGTGAATATAGGAGCGGGCACAATTACCTGCAACTATGATGGCGTGAATAAGCATCGCACCATCATTGAAGACGGCGCATTCATTGGCTCCGATACGCAATTGGTCGCGCCTGTCACCGTGGGTAAGGATGCCACTATTGCAGCGGGTTCTACCATTACCAAAAACGCGCCTGCGGGCGAACTCAGCTTGTCGCGCGGTAAGCAAGTCACTATCAAAGGCTGGAAACGGCCATCTAAAAAAGGTTAATGGTATGTGCGGGATAGTTGGTGCAATCGCAGAGCATGATGTAGTTGCTACTTTGGTGGATGGTCTCAAGCGGCTGGAGTATCGCGGGTATGATTCTGCAGGTGTGGCAATTTTGACAAATGGCAAAATCCACCGCGTGCGCCGTGTGGGTCGCGTGGTGGAAATGGAACGCGCTGCCGCAGAGGAGCATCTGGCGGGCAACTTAGGCATAGGTCACACACGCTGGGCAACGCACGGTGGCGTGACTGAACCTAACGCACATCCGCATGTATCTGGTGATCTAATCGCTGTGGTACACAACGGTATCATCGAGAATCATGATGAAGAGCGTAGCCGTTTGCAGGCCTTGGGTTATGTGTTCGAATCGCAGACCGATACTGAGGTCATCGCTCATCTGGTGCATTATCATTATCAGCAAACCCATGATTTGTTTAAGTCTGTACAAGCTGCCGCCAAGCAATTGACGGGTGCCTACGCCATCGCGGTGTTAGCGGCGGATCAACCGGAAATACTCGTCTGCGCCCGTATGGGCTGTCCTTTATTGATAGGGTTGGGTGATAGCGCTTACTACGTCGCATCGGACGTATCTGCGGTGATTTCCGCCACGCGTAAGGTGATATTTCTGGATGAAGGCGACATCGCCGAGTTGCGCTGTAGCGGCATGAAGATTGTGAATCGAGACGGTGCAAAGGTTGAGCGTCCGGTGCACTTGTCAGACGTATCTTTGACCTCGTTGGAGCTTGGGCAATACAGCCACTTCATGCAAAAAGAGATACACGAGCAGCCCAAAGCGTTGTCCGACACCATAGACCAAGTTATCGAAGACGGCATCTCACCCTTGCTATTTGGCGACGATGCCGAAGCCATATTTAACCAGCTTGAAGGCATACAAATTCTCGCCTGCGGTACCAGTTATTATGCCGCGATGGTAGGCCGGTATTGGCTGGAATCCATTGCCGGCATACAAACTAATGTCGAAATCGCCAGTGAATATCGTTACCGCAAGGTGGTGGCTAATCCCAAGCATTTGGTGGTGACCATCTCCCAGTCCGGTGAAACACTGGATACCATGGAAGCCCTGAAATACGCCATTTCATTGGGACATCAGGCAACCTTATCAATTTGCAACGTGCGTGAAAGTGCCTTGCCCCGTGCCAGCAAAATGGCGTTTTACACGCGTGCTGGGGCTGAGATAGGTGTAGCCTCGACCAAAGCCTTCACCACGCAACTTGTTGCGTTGTTTACTTTGGCACTCACGCTGGCCAAGCTGCGCGGACGTTTGGATAAAAAGCAAGAAGCCCAATATATGGATGACTTGCGTCACCTACCCGGTAGCGTACAACATGCGCTCAATCTAGAGCCGCAAATCAAGCTGTGGGCAGAGCGTTTTGCGGGAAAGTCTCACGCGCTGTTTTTGGGGCGTGGTGTGCATTACCCTATCGCGCTGGAAGGCGCATTAAAGCTCAAGGAAATCAGCTATATTCATGCCGAAGCCTACGCTGCGGGTGAACTGAAACACGGTCCGTTGGCGTTAGTGGACAGTGAAATGCCAGTGGTGGTGATCGCTCCCAATGACGTGCTGATCGAAAAATTAAAGTCTAATATGCAGGAAGTGCGTGCCAGAGGTGGAGAGCTATTTGTGTTTGCCGATTTGGACAGCCATTTTGGCGAGGCAGAAGGAATCCACGTTATCCGCACGCCGCGCCACATGGGCGAACTTTCCCCTGTGGTACATGCCATTCCGGTACAATTGTTGGCCTATCACACGGCACTGATGCGCGGTACCGATGTGGACAAGCCTCGCAATCTAGCGAAATCGGTTACAGTCGAGTAGGATTTACGCCATGACAACAATTGCGGTATTCAACCAAAAAGGCGGTGTGGGCAAAACCACGACAAGCCTTAACCTGATTGCGGCACTCGCTAGGCGTGAGTTCGCGCCGCTAGGCATAGACCTCGACCCACAAGCACATTTAACTCTTGCCAGCGGCATTAAAGGGTTAGCCAGTAGCGAAACCATCTATGCGTTTTATGCCGAAGGCAAACCACTCTCACATCTGATGCGCGAGCTCCCCAGCGGCAACGGCGCGCATATCATTCCTGCGCACATGGAGTTGTTCAAGATTGACTCCCTGTATGGTCGCAATCCCAACATCACTAGCCAGCTCAAGCGTGGCTTGATGGATGAGCTATTACCTGATGCTAGCGTCCCTGTCATTATTGACTGCTCACCAATGTTGGGCGTTTTGTCGTTGAACGCAGTATTTGCCTCCAACCGACTGCTGATACCAGTCTCGGCAGACTACCTTTCCATGCAAGGCGTGAATCGTCTGGATGCAGCGCTGAAGGTGTTGGAAAAACCCTTAGGTAAGCCAATTCAGCGCCGTATCGTCATGACCCGTTTCGATTCAAGGCGTAGGCTGTCGTACCAAATCTACGATCAATTGCACGAGCACTACGGTAAGGATCTATGCGACACGCGGATTTTTGAGTCGGTGAGCTTGGCTGAAAGCCCGGTGTATGGAAAAGATGTGTTTTCCTTCTTGCCGCATAGCCAAGGGGCTAAGGACTACAACTCATTGACGGAAGAGTTGTTGGCTTGCGGTTTCTTCGACCCAGAATGCTCTTGGTAATCTAAAATTCATTTTTCGGGCGAATCGCGGCGTTGCGCGATGCTCGGAATCCTCATGTATAAAGCATACATTCCGGTTCCTGCGCTCCGTGCGCCTTGCACTTCATTCCGAAATTCTGAATTTTAAGGTGCCCGTAGAAGCTAAGGTCTGAAACTGGCCGTTAGTGACCTGAATAAGTCGTTATGACTGGCCAGTATATTTTTTTCTTTGGCTATATAAAAGAGTAAGAAATGATACTAAAGACAATGCTGCTAGCCATTTGAAATACAATAATATAGTCATCAAATGGTCGGATGGATCTAAAACCGTATGTTTACAACTCGACATAGTCAAATTGAAAAAAGCTTGGATTTTTAACATGTCGAAAAAACCAACACCAATGAGACCTGCAGTGACTATAAGGTGAACTCCCAACCCGATAGAGAGTAGTCTAGTCTGGCTTGATTTTTCCATATAGTCTTTTCCTTGTTTCTGATGAACTATACCTGATGGCTGTCTGCTATTGGCCAAATTAAGACGCTAGTATCTCACAACCAATCCCAGTCTAATCTAGGTTTATGTGGCGCTTTCCGCATCACCCAATCCCAAACAAACGCAGGCAGGAGGCACATCAATCCTCCCGCAATGGCCATCTGCCAAGGCGTGATGGCAATGCGGCGTTTTTGTTGGATGATGCGCGCCATTTTGTGGGCGGCGGTATCGGGTTCCATCAAGAATGGCATGGGGTAGGGATTCACGTCTGTCATCGGGGTACGGATGTAGCCAGGGCAGATGGTGGTGACGTTGATGCCGGTGCCGATTAACTCTAAGCGCAGACTTTCCAAATAGCTAATGGCGGCGGCTTTGGAGGCGGAATAGGCACTAGCGCCGGGGATGCCACGCAAGCCGGCTACGCTGGCGATGCCTACCAGAGAACCTCTTTTGGCTTGCTTCATGGCGGCGATGAAG
>JAIOOY010000020.1 GCA_021414145.1 Methylophilales bacterium
TATGGTGTGTGACATGCAGATTGACGGCAAAGGCGACATCAAGCGCTACAAGTTTTATCCCTCTGTGATGCGTTCTAAAGCGCGCATGACTTATACCAAGGTTCAACAGATTCTGGCGGAGCCCAATGGTGAATTAGCCAAAGAGTATGAGTACATTAAGCCACAGATCAAAATTCTCTATGCGCTATATCGCGTACTAGCCGAGTCGCGCGAGAAACGTGGGGCGATTGAGTTTGAAACCACAGAAACTCTGATGATATTTGATGATCAGGGCAAGATAGAGCGCATTGATCCGGTGGTACGTAACGACGCGCACCGCTTGATTGAGGAATGCATGTTGGCGGCTAATGTGTGCGCTTCGGATTTCCTCAAGGAAAACCAGCATCCGGTGCTATACCGTATCCATGCTGGACCTACGCCGGAAAAACTGGAAAAGCTGCGCGATTTCATGAAGGAGTTTGGCTTCCAACTCACCGGCGGCGATGCTCCGCATGCCAAGGATTACTGCAAGTTGCTGACTCGCATCAAAGGTCGCCCTGATGAGCAGTTATTACAGACTGTACTGCTGCGCTCTATGCAGCAAGCTGTATATAGCCCGGATAACGTCGGTCATTTCGGCTTGGCATATGAAAGTTATACCCACTTTACCTCGCCTATCCGTCGCTACCCGGATTTGCTGGTGCATAGAGCCATCAAGGCCACGCTGGAGAAGAAGAAATATGCCCCTGGAGATTGGTCGGCGCTGGGCATGCATTGCTCCATGACCGAGCGTCGCGCTGACGATGCCACCCGCGATGTGCAAACCTGGCTCAAGTGCTATTTCATGCAGGATAAGGTGGGCGAGAGTTTTGATGGTACGGTGAGCGCGGTGACCAGCTTTGGCTTATTTGTGGCGCTGGATGGCATGTATATCGAAGGCTTGGTGCATGTTACCGAATTGGGAAATGACTACTTCCAGCACGATAATGTGCGCCATGTGATGATAGGTGAGCGCAGTGGCAAAGTTTTCCGTTTGGGTGACCGCTTGCACGTCAAAGTGGCGCGGGTGGATATGGAGACCAGCAAGATAGATTTTGTGCTGGATGATGGAAGTCTCGCGACAAAGCAAGAGAAACTAAGCAAGCAAGGAAAATCAAAGCGATGAGCGGGGCTCACATCATTTACGGCTTTCACGCCGTGCTAAGCCGCATGCGTCAGAACGCCAGAAGCATACAAGAGCTTGCCATAGATAAAGACCGCGTTGACCCGCGCATGAAGGATTTGCTGAGTCTGGCGCAAGAAAACAATGTGCGTGTAATGCAGATTGACCGAGCGAGGTTGGACGGAATGGCCGCACACGGCCGCCATCAGGGGGTGGTGGCCAAAGTTGTGGATACACCTATTCCTTATCTGGATATTCATGATGTCCTGGAATCGCTAAAGGAACCACCGTTCTTGCTGATTCTGGATGGCGTGGAAGATCCTCACAATCTGGGGGCTTGCCTACGTGTGGCGGATGCGATGGGTGTGCACGCGGTAATTGCGCCTAAAGACCGTGCTGCGGGTTTGAATGCCACAGTACGTAAGGTAGCTTGTGGCGCGGCAGAGAGTGTTCCGTTCATTGCCGTTACTAACCTTGCGCGTACTATGCGTGAATTGAAAGAAGCTGGAGTATGGTTGGTGGGTGCTGCGATGGAAGCGGAGCATGATTTATTTGAAACTAAACTGGAAGGCTCGTTTGCTCTTGTGTTGGGAGCAGAGAGTACTGGGTTACGACGGTTGACGCTGGAAACTTGTGATGCCTTAGTAAGTATTCCGATGTTGGGATCGGTAGAGAGTTTGAATGTTTCTGTTGCGAGTGGGATTTGCTTATACGAGGCAAGGCGGCAGCGACAATTGATTAAAGGTTGATATGCAAACATATACTTGGGAAAACGAGCATTACGCGCATTCTGACGTTGAGCTTAACATTACACGACAAAGTAAACTAGTAAGTTACTGCACTGCACCTTGGAAACCGGACATTGAGAGACCTTATGCGGGAATGGTCATGGTACTGCATGGTTATGGGCAACTTGGCAACGATGAATATATCCAAAAATTACGTGAGTATTTAGCAGAAAAATACAGCCTGTTGGCGGTGTCTGTTAACTACCATGCTTCTGGGCTGCATACTCTTAAATTTCATGAGGTTTGCGCAGTACCAGAAGAAGCGGTTCTAAATGTTTTGCGATATCTAAAACCTGATGAAAGACAAGATTTGATTTCACATGCTGCTGAAGTTGCAGGAAACCCTGAATGGATAAAATTCAAGGATGGTAGATTGGGTAATTTCCTTGATTGTTTAGATCAGCTAGAAAAGTTGGAGAATAAGACTTTTTTGCCATATTTAAAAATTTTCGCTGACAACTTGGATCACCAAAATTTTGGTGTATTGCAAGCTCTGGATATATTAACCGTGGTCTACGATGTCAGCAATAAATATGCTCTCGATAAAGATAATGTGCTTGCCTTTGGTTCGTCACACGGAGGATATTTGGCACATTTATGTAGTAAATTTGCTCCGAATACATTTCGTGCAGTAATCGAGGGGAGCTCATACCCCTATACCCCATATTATTTTATTGCCAATCGACCATATACAGGTCTTACTCCATATTTTTCCTATACCCTTGGAGATGAGAAAAATCCCTTTATTTTCACAAGAGGGATTTATTTTGATTCGCTTTGGGAGATCGCTGATAATTCAAGTCCAACATTTTTTGGATATGCACCTTTTATGATTCGTAATTTGAATCATGCCCAACATTGGGAAGAAGCATTAAAAAATAGCCAAAGACACTGTCAATACCGCATGATTCATTCTTCTCAAGATCAGGTATTTCAACCATTAGAAGACAAGCGTAATCAGGTTGAAAGGCTTGTGAGCTCTGGTTTTGATGTGGAGTATCGAGAAATGGTCGAAGTCGATGTGGATGGCAAGTTAGTTAAACACTTGGATCATGGAATGGGTTCATCTTTGCGGGCATTATTCGATCTGTATTACCCCAGTATCAAGCCTACCGAAAGCCAATTAGATAATGAACTAGGTACGGTGATTGATTTTCAGTGTGGTGACAAGGTGTATCGTATTGATCATGCCAATAAACCGATGTTGAAAATCCTATAACTCAGAACGCCTTTATAAAAGGTTGTCAAAGTGGTATTCTCTCGCGCTTTCATAAACTTAACATTTGGAGTTATTCATGGCTGTTGAACGTACCCTTTCCATCATCAAACCCGATGCAGTTGCCAAGAATGTCATCGGCAAAATCTACTCCCGTTTTGAGACCAATGGCCTGAAAATCGTGGCCGCCAAAATGGCGCATCTGTCGCAGGCAGAAGCAGAAGGTTTCTACGCGGTACACAAGGAACGTCCTTTCTTTAAAGATCTGGTCAAGTTTATGATCTCCGGTCCGGTGATGATTCAGGCGCTGGAAGGCGAAAACGCAGTGGCGAAGAACCGTGAACTGATGGGCGCGACCAATCCGAAGGAAGCTGCAGCTGGAACCATCCGTGCCGACTTTGCCGAAAGCATTGATGCCAATGCGGTACATGGTTCTGATTCTGCGGAAAATGCAGCGATTGAAATTGCCTACTTTTTTGGCAAATAATTCTTAATGACAGTTAACCTGCTCGATTTCGATCAGCCCAAACTCGTAAAATTCTTTACTGAGCAAGGCGAGAAAACATTCCGCGCTAAGCAGCTCATGCGTTGGATGCATCATTTTGGGGTACATGATTTCGAGCAGATGACTGATATCGCCAGGCCGTTGCGTGAAAGTTTGGCGGCGACTGCTGAAATTCGCCCGCCCGAAGTTAAATTGGAACAAATTTCTGACGACGGCACACGCAAGTGGTTGATAGAGGCAGGTGGTGGTAATGGTATAGAAACCGTGTTTATCCCTGAAGACGAGCGTGGCACGCTGTGTGTTTCGTCGCAAGTGGGCTGTGCGCTGGAATGTACGTTTTGTTCTACAGGTCGTCAGGGGTTCAATCGTAATCTGACCGTCGCCGAAATCATTGGTCAATTGTGGGTGGCTAATAAGGCACTGGGGCGCGACCCCAAGGGAGATCGCATCATCAGTAATGTCGTGATGATGGGTATGGGGGAGCCGCTGGCAAATTTTGATAATGTGGTGACTGCACTCAATATCATGTTGGATGACTCGGCTTATGGCCTTTCGCGTCGCCGAGTGACGGTTTCGACTTCTGGTTTGGTGCCGGCGATGGACAGGCTTGGTGACGAATGTCCGGTAGCGCTAGCAGTGAGTCTGCATGCGCCTAACGATAAGCTACGCGATGAAATCGTGCCAATCAACCAAAAATATCCGCTAAAAGAACTGATGGCGGCATGTCGGCGCTATTTAGAAAAAGCCCCACGCGATTTCGTGACATTTGAATACGTGATGCTAGATGACGTGAACGATAAGTTGCAACATGCGCAGGAACTGCTCAGTTTGGTCCAAGATGTGCCCTGCAAATTCAACCTTATTCCGTTTAATCCATTCCCCGATAGCGGCTACCGCACCTCGAGTAGTGACAATATCCACCGCTTCAGAGATGTGCTAATGCGGGCCGGACACATCGTCACTACACGTAAAACGCGTGGTGATGACATTGACGCCGCTTGCGGCCAACTGGCGGGACAAGTGCAAGATAAAACACGGCGTGTTGAAAAGCGGGTGCTGATACATCACAGGCAGCGCCAAGCTGTGATATAAATCACGTTATGGATAATGAGACCACAGAAAACGAGCCCGCCACACTAGCGTCGTCATTGGGGGGAGCACTGCGTGCTGCTCGAGAAAGTGCAGGGTTGAGCGTGGAAGAAGCCAGTCAGCAACTGCGGATGAGCGCACACCAAATTAAAGCACTGGAAGAAGACAATTTGACGATATTGTCCTCTCCAACTTTTGTTCGCGGCTTCATCCGCAACTATGCGCGTTTGGTGAAAATTCCCGCCGAGCCCTTGATTGCTGCGTATAAAACCATGCAGCCGGAGGATAGTGCGAGCATTGCGATACGTCTGCAATCAGAAAATATCGCCATAGTGAATAACTCGCGTAGAACCATGTTGAAGTATTTATTTGCTTCGGTGTTGGTGGTTGTAGGAGGACTCTCCTGGTGGGCTTATCAAGATTGGCGTGAGAGAAAGCCGGCGGCTCCTGCGGTTGTGAAAAAGCCAGTGGTTAAGGTACAAGAAACCAAGCCGCCACCAGCCTTAGAGCCTATTGTGCAAATGCCTGCGGTATTGCCAGACCCTGTAACGGTAGCTGTGCCGGTACAGACGGAACCGATAAAACCGGAAACAGTTTCATCCAATGGTGATATTCGCATGACATTCTCCGAACAGACTTGGGTGAACGTCACCGACAGCACGGGCAAAGAGATATTCAACAAGACTAAGCCTGCGGATACTGAGGATTTTGTCAGTGGCGTACCACCTTATAATGTTGTGGTCGGCAACGCAGTGGGTGTGTTGTTGTACTACAAGGGCAAACCGTTCGATATTTACCCCTATACTAAGGCCAATGTGGCTAGATTTACGTTGGAATAACACATGACTACGACACAATTTTCTTCTTTTCCTCGCCGCCAGTCTCAAGCTATGGTGGTTGAACATGTGACGATAGGTGGCGGAGCGCCAGTGGTGGTGCAATCCATGACCAATACCGATACCGCTGATGCCGATTCCACAGTGCAACAGGTCTATGAGTTGTGGCAAGCAGGGTCAGAGTTGGTACGCATTACGGTTAATTCGCCTGAGGCTGCCGCGCAAGTAGGGCTTATTCGCCAAAAACTAGATGCAATGGGCTGTAATGTGCCGCTGATAGGCGACTTTCATTATAACGGCCACAAGTTGTTGGCTCAGTACCCAGATTGTGCCAAGGCATTGGCTAAATACCGCATCAATCCAGGCAATGTGGGCAAAGGCTCCAAGCGTGACGAGCAGTTTGCCTCCATGATAGAAACTGCCATTCGCTACAACAAGCCCATCCGTATTGGTGTTAATTGGGGTAGCTTGGATCAGGCCAAAATGGCACGTATGATGGACGAAAATGGCATAAAAGCCGAGCCGTTGTCTGCCGAAGCCTTGATGCGCGAGGCCTTGATACAATCCGCTTTGGAAAGCGCAGCACAGGCTGAAGCGTTGGGCTTGCCCTCCAACCGCATTACTATTTCCTGCAAGGTCAGTAATGTGCAGGATTTGATCTTGGTGTACCGCGAACTGGCGCAGCGTTGTACCTACCCGCTGCATTTGGGTTTGACAGAGGCGGGCATGGGTTCCAAGGGGATCGTCGCTTCAAGCGCCGCACTGGCTGTGCTGTTGCACGAAGGCATAGGCGACACTATTCGTATTTCCCTGACACCGGAGCCCGGTGAATCACGTACCAAAGAGGTTATTGTTGCGCAAGAGCTGCTGCAAACCATGGGTATACGTTCATTCACACCTTTGGTTACCGCTTGTCCGGGCTGTGGCCGCACGACATCTACTTTCTTTCAAGAACTGGCGCAGAAGATACAGAGTTATCTACGTGAGCAAATGCCAATCTGGGCTAAGAAATATCCTGGAGTTGAAACCATGAGCGTGGCAGTAATGGGGTGTGTGGTGAATGGTCCAGGCGAATCAAAAATGGCCAATATCGGTATCAGCTTGCCAGGTACTGGAGAAACACCAGTGGCGCCAGTGTTCGTGGATGGTGCAAAGACGGTTACGCTGAAAGGCGATGCGATTGCTGAGGAATTTCAGGCGATTGTGAAAGATTATGTACAGGCCAATTATGCCGAAGGCGGTAAATTGCGACGTACCAACAAGGTTATTCCCATACAAATTGCCGCATAAGAAAAAGGCCTGCAATGCAGGCCTTTTTCAATTCATATTTGCTTCTTACAGTTTAGCCAGAATAGATTCCGCGTTAGAAACCTCAAATCCCCCTGTTTCTACGGCTATATGTTCCACCTTACCATTGTTCACGATCATGGCAAAACGCTGGCAGCGCATGCCCATGCCTTTGGCAATCAAGTCCATTTCCAAACCTAATTCCTTGGCGTAGGCGGCACTGCCGTCAGCCATCATGCGGACTTTGCCGGTAGCCTTGAGATGGCGGCCCCATTCAGCCATCACAAAACCATCGTTAACGGCCATACACCAGATTTCATCCACACCTTTGGCTTTGAGTTTATCGTAATTGGCGATGTAGCCAGGTACGTGCTGTGCCGAGCATAGTGGTGTGAACGCGCCTGGCAGGCCAAAAATAACTATCTTCTTGCCTTTGACTAGGTCGGACACTGCAAGGGCTTGCGGCTTCAGCGGGCAACTGGTGGCGGAATCGAACTCGGTACTCTCGTAGAGGGTGCCTGCGGGAAGCATGTCTCCGACTTTAATGGTCATGGTGTTCTCCTTGGAATGGGATTATAAAGAATGGGTTAAAATGAAATTCTAAGAATTGCATAAGCCTTGACGAAAGTCAAAAGAAAACTCGATTCACCTTACTATGAAAGTGGTTAATAAACATGGATATAGGTAATAAGTTGCGATGGGGAATTTTGGGCGCGGCGCGCGTCAATGAGCGCCTGCTGCCAGCCATTGTAGAGGCCAAAAATTCGGAATTGGTTGCTATTGCTAGCCGCCGTGCCGGTGCTGCAGCAGAAACGCTTAATAAGTACGCCCCCTGCTGTCAGGGAGTGAGTTGTTATGACGATATGGATACCCTGTTAAGCGATCATCGAGTGCAAGCGGTGTACCTGCCCATGGCCAACCACGAACACACGGAATGGGCGCTCAGGGCCATTCATAGTGGTAAACACGTGTTGATTGAAAAGCCCATGGCGCTGAGTGTTACAGACATCGCAACCATTGAGACCGCTGCCAAGCAACAAAAGGTCACCGTGATGGAAGGATTTATGTATCGCTTTCACCCACAACATGCGCGTATCAAGGAGATCGTGAATTCTGGCCTAATAGGTGAAGTGTGTGCAGTGCGTGCCAGCTATTCCTTCATGATGCGTCCGGCGCGTATGTATCGTCTGGCTAATGACCCCAGTATGGGTGGTGGTGCCATGTGGGACATCGGCCCTTATGCTATCCACTCCATGCGCTGGTGCTTTGGTACAGAGCCAAAATCCGTCGTTGCTACCGCCAAGTATGTCGAAAGTGGCGCAGATAGCGTGATGAGCGGCGTGTTTGATTTCGGCGAGGGCAGGCTCGGCCAATTCGACATCAGCTTCGAGCGCTCGCGCAAGTCAGAATACGAGATTATTGGCACCAAGGGATGGGTAAAGTGCAACGCCGCATGGCAACTTCCTGGTGATGTGCCGGTGATTACTTGGTGGACGGAAGTAGGGCAGCAATGCGAAGAGCGTTATCCTGCAGCCAACCACTTCAATCTGGAAATCGAGCATTTCAGCGATTGTGTGCTGAATGGTAAAGCTCCGATGTTGAGTTTTGAGGACGCCAAGGCCAACTGTCGCGCCATCAATGCAGCGCTGCAAGCATCCGCAGAAGGTAAGCGTATCCCTATATAAAATGCTTGGTTATATGATGTTAGAACATACAATGTTAAAATCCTCCTCCCTCAAATTTGAGCAATTTTTATAGGAATCAGCATGAGTCAAATCACAATCGAACATAACCCCAGTGAAGCACGTCTGAAAGAGCTGGGCGTTGCCAGTTGGTCAATCTGGGAAAAGGAAGTCTCCAAGTTCCCTCTGGATTTCGGCATGAAAGAAACCGCTTATGTGCTGGAAGGTGAAATTCTTGTTACACCTAAGGGTGGCGAGGCTGTACGTATCGTCCCTGGGGATCTGGTAGTATTTCCTCAAGGCATGGATAGCCAATGGGAAGTGGTCAAACCGCTGCGTAAGCACTACAAGCACGGTTGATTTGGATAACAAAAAAAGAAAAGGCCAGCGATGTCGCTGGCCTTTTTGTTTGGCTCCTCGACCTGGGCTCGAACCAGGGACACACGGATTAACAGTCCGTTGCTCTACCGACTGAGCTATCGAGGAATTCAGGAAGGCGCAATAATAATGATTCACGACCTTTTGGTCAACCTGAGAAGGCGCATATTTACTATGAAAATGAAGCTTATTGGATGGATTGCACTGGCATTGCTGACTTTGTTGCTATTGATACCGTTTCTTATCCCGATGCAAACTTACCAGCATCAGATTGAGCAGGTGGCGAGCGCAAAACTGGGGGTTCCAGTTGCGATTCAATCGTTGCATATTGCCTTGCTGCCTAGCCCGCGCGCCAATATGGATGGAATTGTGGTGGGAGGCAATGCCGAGATAACGGTGGCGAATGTCGCTGCTGTGTTGGATGTTACTACCTTGTTTGACAAGGTAAGAGTGGTTTCCCGACTTGAAATTCATCAGCCAGTATTCAAACAAGCTGCACTACAGGTTATTAAAGGCATTCACTTGAGTGATGAGGCGACCATCGTGGTGAGGCATATTGAGGTGGATGAGGCTAAGCTGGAATGGCAGGGCTCGAATCTGCCAGTGTTGAATGCAGAAGTTGCTATGTCTGATGCTGGGAAGCTGGAGAAAGCGATTATTAAAAGTGCTGACGACAAGCTTATGGTAGAGGCTGTGCCTAATGACAATGGCTATGTCGCGCACATCAAGGCGAAGCAATGGACGATGCCGGTAGGGCTGCCAGTGTTGTTTGATAAGCTGGAATCTGACATCAGCTATAAGAAACAAACACTGCAAGTATCCAATTTTAATGCAGAACTTTATCGCGGTAAGATGGGACTTTCTGCCAGCCTAGATTGGCGCAAGGATTGGCATTTGCAGGGAAAATTCAATACTCAAGCCATAGAGTTGGCGGGCGCAACTAAGGCGTTGGGAAAGCCAGTGAAGCTTAGTGGGCGGATTTCCGGTGAAGGCAGTTTTTCTAGCCAAAGCAAAGAAGCGGGGTATCTGACAGATGCATTGGGTCTGGACTACAAATTCAGTGTGACAAAAGGAGTATTACACGGGTTGGACTTGGTCAAGGCGGCGAGTTTGCTAATAAAACAAGGCCAAAGCGGTGGTGAGACGCGGTTTGACGAGCTCTCTGGGGTTCTGAAAATGCGCGGAAAGTTATTAGAGCTACACCAGATTAAGGTTGCTTCGGGGTTGCTGGAAGCGACCGGAGAGGTCAAGGTGATGCCCGACAAAAAGCTCTCCGGCAAGATAGAGGCCGCCCTTAAGCAAAGCCTTGCCTTGGTCGCAGTGCCATTAGAGCTTTCCGGAACGATAGACAATCCTTCGGTTAAGCCGACCAAAGCCGCGTTGATAGGCGCGGTAGCTGGTACGGCAGTGCTAGGACCAGCGGGTACGGCCTTGGGAGTGAAAGCTGCAGGCGCTCTGGATAAGTTGTTCGGAAATTAAGCTGGTAGCATCGTCGCTTCGATGTTCCAGAATGGGGCGATTGTTATAGTAAATCGCCAGAGTGGTGCAAAAAAATCTTGATGTGAGATGCTCAAGGCAACAAGTTTTACCCTGACAGGATCAGCTTTTCGTGATGAAATTATTTTTCATAATTACTTGTTATTAAATAATATATTGTTTTTTTTGTAAGTTGTTTAAGCAGCCTGCTAGGTTGTATTTTCAGCGAACTATGTGTTGGGTACGGTTCTTGCTAGTTATTTTTTGTAAAAACCTGCAGGCTATGTAAAGACGGTCCTGTTGTTTTTGTGCAACAAAATGTTACGTTTTAGAATTAAATGTCTTGTTTGATTCAGTGTCAGATGGCGTGGGTGTTTAATTTAAGATATATTCAAGGCGTAAATTTTAGTTTTTTAATCCGCATTAACCTTTACTTAATGGAGTTTTAAGAATGAATATAAAGAAATCCCTGATACTGGCTGGCTTGCTAAGCGCGGCAATGACCACTTCCTATTCTACCTTTGCTGAGGATGCTCCAGCAGCTGAAGCTGCTGCACCGGCTGCCGCTGCTGAACCAGCGCCTCCTTACACTTTGACCTTTAACTTAGGACTGTACAGCCACTACGTTTCACGTGGTGTTATCAATAGTCGCGGGCCTGTAATGCAAGGTGGTATTGACTTTGCACATAGCAGTGGTTTTTATGTGGGGACATGGTTTTCTCAAACTAATCCATATAACCTTGGTAAGAGTGGCTCCGTTACTTCTGTAGATGCTGCTGGAAATCCATTAGGTGAAGGTAACAATATAGAAACCGACTGGTACGGTGGTTATTCTCACACCTTTGATAATGGACTTACTCTGGGTATAGGGGGCAATTATGTATGGTATCCAGAAGATGAAAAATCCTACCACAATAGGGATCAAGACACATTTGAGGGCAATGTGTCGGCGTCTTACAAGTGGTTCACCTACACCTACTACCATGCGTTTACCGATTGGTATGGTATTGGTCAAACTAGACCTGCTGGAGCTGCTACTGCAATATCCCAAAATGCTGATACTAGTGGTAATGAGTATCACGAGATTAAATTCAATTACACCTTACCATTTGCCGACTTAAATTTGACATCAAAAGTTGGTTATCAACGTTCAGACGATATTTGTTTAAATCAGAAAGACTTTTTGGTCGGCATCAACAGAAATTTTGCAATGCCAACCGGACCTAATAGCCAGATGGATGGGTTTAATGCGGGGTTCAATGTAACCGGTACTTTTGGTGAAGAGTCATGCTCTAAAACTGGTCTTTATTACACGGATGATAACGGCTACGATACCAATAGAACAATGGCAACTTTCTTCATTAAACGTTCTTGGTAATTATTTGCTGTAATAGCTAGTAATCAATTAAAAATAGACGCTTCGGCGTCTATTTTTTTGTCTGAACGTAAACTATTTAGAAACTCCTCTTACCAGAACAGTCGGATTTACTTAAACTCTAGTCGCAATCAGTAAGTGTTGATACTGCGAGAGCTTTATCATTGCATCTGTGTCCGTCACTATGAATTTGGAGAAACCCATTGCCACATTTTGAATTGCAGCAGCTTTATATCGGTGGCCGCAGGGTTGATGCTACCAGTGAGCAAACTTTTCAATCCATCAACCCTAGCAGTGGCGAGATTTTGGCTGAAGTGCAGGCTGCCTCGAGAGCTGATGTTGATTTAGCTGTAAACAGCGCAAAACAAGGTCAAAAAGTTTGGGTGGCGATGTCGGCTATGCAGCGTTCTCGTATCTTGCGCCGTGCTGTGCAGATTCTACGAGAACGCAACGACGAGTTGGCTGAGTTGGAAACACTGGATACCGGTAAACCCATTTCTGAAACGCGTTTTGTGGACATCGTCACCGGTGCTGATGTGCTTGAGTATTACGCGGGACTAGTGCCAGCACTGGAGGGGCAGCAAATCCCTTTGCGCGAAAGTGCTTTTGTCTACACACGTCGTGAGCCGCTAGGCGTGGTTGCCGGCATAGGTGCATGGAATTACCCGATTCAAATAGCGTTGTGGAAATCTGCACCTGCACTGGCGGCAGGCAATGCCATGATATTCAAACCCAGTGAAGTCACGCCACTTTCAGCTATAAAGTTAGCCGAAATCTATACTGAAGCTGGCTTGCCAGATGGTGTATTCAATGTGTTGCAGGGCCGTGGACATGAAGTTGGTACTTGGTTGACGGAGCATTCTGGTATCGAGAAAATTTCTTTTACCGGCGGGACAGTGACCGGCAAAAGAGTCATGGCGAGTGCTTCAAGTTCTAGTCTGAAAGACGTGACCATGGAGCTAGGGGGTAAGTCACCGCTGATTATTTTCTCCGATACCAACTTAGATAGGGCTGCTGACGTAGCGATGATGGCCAATTTTTATAGTTCCGGCCAAGTTTGTACCAATGGTACGCGAGTGTTCGTGCATCGTTCCAACAAGCAAGAGTTTGAACAAAAAATTCTCGAACGGGTAATGCGTATTCGTCTAGGTGATCCGCTAAATATAGACACTAATTTTGGTCCTTTGGTAAGTGCGGCACATATGGAAAACGTGCTGAAATATATAGCGCTTGGAGTAAAAGAGGGTGCGCGATTGTTGACCGGCGGGGGGCGCGTGAAGGATGGTGCATTGGCGCACGGCAACTATGTGCGACCTACCGTTTTTACTGACTGTACGGACGATATGACAATAGTGCGTGAGGAGATTTTTGGTCCCGTGATGAGCATCTTGTCCTACGATGATGAAGACGAAGTGATTCGCCGCGCCAATGACACCCACTATGGTTTGGCGGCGGGTGTAATGACCGAAAATTTAAGCCGCGCACACCGCGTGATTCATCAGTTACAAGCTGGAATTTGCTGGATCAATACTTGGGGTGAGTCACCAGCAGAAATGCCGGTAGGCGGCTATAAGCAATCAGGAGTAGGGCGCGAGAATGGCTTGATGACATTGCAAAACTACACGCGAGTGAAGTCTATTCAAGTAGAGTTAGGCTCTTATACTTCCGTATTCTAATCAGTATGGTTGAATTCGATTACATCATTATAGGTGCAGGCTCGGCAGGTAATGTGCTGGCGACACGCTTGACTGAGGATGCAGACGTAACGGTACTGCTATTAGAAGCGGGTGGACCTGATTATCGTCTGGATTTCCGTACTCAAATGCCTGCAGCCTTGGCGTATCCATTACAAGGCCGACGCTACAACTGGGCTTATGCTACCGACCCGGAGCCGCACATGAATAATCGCCGCGTTTCCTGTGGTCGCGGCAAGGGTTTGGGCGGATCGTCTCTCATCAATGGTATGTGTTACATCCGAGGCAATGCGCTGGATTACGATGGATGGGCGCAACGCAAAGGTTTAGAAAATTGGTCGTATTTTGATTGTCTTCCGTACTTCAAAAAGGCTGAAACACGCGATATTGGCGCCAATGACTACCATGGGGGTGATGGGCCAGTGAGCGTGACTACACCCAAAAATGGCAGCAATGTGTTGTATCACGCTTTTGTTGAGGCGGGGGTGCAAGCAGGTTATAAAAAAACAGAAGACCTGAATGGTTATAGCCAAGAGGGCTTCGGACCAATGGATCGTACCACTACGCCGCAGGGGCGTCGCTCCAGTACCGCACGAGGTTATTTGGATCAAGCACGTGGACGGTCTAATCTCACCATAGTGACGCATGCCTTGACTGACCGTATTGTATTTTCAGGAAAACGTGCTACGGGTGTGGTATATCTGCAAGGCGATAAACCGCAGCAGGCAAATGCCAAACGTGAGGTATTGTTATGTGGCGGTGCTATTGCCTCGCCGCAGATTTTGCAGCGCTCCGGTGTAGGTGCGGCAGATTTACTACGTAAACTAGATATTCCGCTGGTACATGATTTATCTGGAGTGGGAGCCAATCTCCAAGACCATATGGAAATCTACCAACAGTACCAATGCAAGCAGCCGGTATCGCTGGCGCCTGCATTGAAACTTTATAACCAACCACTCATCGGCGCCGAATGGCTATTTCTTGGTACTGGCATTGGTGCTAGCAATCAATTTGAGGCGGGTGGTTTTATCCGAAGTGACAAGAGTTTCACTTGGCCCAACATTCAATACCATTTTTTACCTGTCGCCATCAATTACGACGGTAGTAACCCCATCAAGGTGCATAGCTTTCAGGTACACATGGGATCTATGCGTTCGCCCAGTCGTGGCCGTATACAAGTCAAATCTAAAAATCCACACGAACATCCCAGTATATTGTTCAACTACATGTCTACAGAGCAGGATTGGCGTGAATTTCGTGCAGGAATCCGCATTACTCGCAACATCATGCAACAGTCTGCATTGGCGCCTTATCTAGGACGCGAAATTTCGCCTAGCAGTGCGGTGCAAACCGATGCCGAGATAGATGCTTTCGTGCGCGCATATGGCGAAACCGCCTACCATCCATCATGTTCTTGTGCGATGGGCTATGATGAGATGTCAGTGGTAGATTCTGAGGGTAGGGTACATGGTTTGCAAGGCCTGCGCGTAATTGACGCCTCTATCATGCCGGAGATTATTACCGGAAATCTCAACGCACCAGTAATCATGATGGCAGAGAAACTGGCGGATGTAATACGAGGACGCGCGCCACTGACTAAGGTCAGCGTGCCAGTATTCAAAGCGGTTTGAGTCATTTTTTGACGTTGATTGAACTACTTGGCGTATTAGCCTTTGCCTTCACTGGCATCATCGAAGCGCGTAAAAAAGGCATGGATTTGATCGGCGTTTACGGTGTGAGCATGATGACCGCTTTTGGTGGCGGTACGATACGTGATTTGCTGATTGGTCATTACCCGTTGTTCTGGATTGCACATTCCAACTATGTCTTAATATTGCTAGGGTTTGCTATTGTCGCTGCACTGATTAAAGCCGAATTCTACGAAAATCCGCACGTGAACCAAGCTTTTGAGGTGCTAGACGCGCTGGGTTTGGGCTTGTTCGCCACGGTTGGAGCCAGCATTGCCCAGCAAAACGGCTGCGACTTCTATATCAGCGTGTTACTAGGTGTAGTCACTGGTGTGTTCGGTGGAATTCTGCGCGATACCATCTGCAACGAAATTCCCAACGTATTCAAGCGCAATGAACTCTATGCCACCTGCGCATTTCTAGGTAGCACTGTGTTGTTGGGTGGCTTGCAGCTTGGTGTTGATGTGCTGCATGCCACCCTAGTAGGTATCGCCGTTACAGTATTGCTACGACTTGTCTCTGTAAAGTACCGGATCAAGCTTCCTTTTTGAGGGGTTCTACCTCACTGCCTTTTTCACCCCAAAGCTCTCGGTAATACGATCCAGCATAATCGCCAGTAAAACCACCCCCAAGCCACTTTCAAAGCCTAATCCAATATCCAGGCGTGAGATGCTCGATAACACATCATTGCCCAACCCTCCCGCACCCACCATTGAAGCGATAATCACCATAGACAGCGCCATCATGATGGTTTGATTGATACCCGCGAATAGCGCTGCCATTGCGCTTGGTAACTGTACTTTGAGTAGCAACTGCGAAGGTGTGCAACCGAAAGCAATCCCTGCTTCTACTTGCTCTTTGTTGACTTGGCGAATGCCCAACGAGGTTAATCGCACCACCGGGGGCATAGCGAAAATGACGGTGGCGATGACCCCAGGCACTCTACCCAGACCGAAAAACATTGCGGCGGGAATGAGATAGACAAAGGCTGGCATGGTTTGCATGAAGTCCAGGGTAGGTCGTATCACAGATTCTGCTCGGTCGCTACGGCCTGCCCAGATGCCCAATGGTATGCCTAGGGTCAGGCTAATCAAGGTAGCGGAAGTGATGAGTGCCAGCGTGACTAAAGTCTGCTCCACAAAGCCCATATTGCTGATGAGCCATAATGAAGCAGCGCAAAATGTGGCAAATTGCCAGCCACGCCGCCAGTATGCAATACCGATAAATATGGCGGCGAACAACCAGTAGGGAGTCGCTATCAGCCCGTGTTCAATAGCGGATGTGGTGTTATCTATGACTGAACCAATTTGGTTGAAAGCCCCATGGTCATTGTTCTCCAGCCATTTAACCCCGCCTGCCACCCATTCTCCTAGAGGAATTTTATAGCTCATGCTGTTTTCTCCTTGCATAGTTTGCGTAGCAATAC
Source organism: Methylophilales bacterium (assembly GCA_021414145.1). Classification (GTDB taxonomy): domain Bacteria; phylum Pseudomonadota; class Gammaproteobacteria; order Burkholderiales; family Methylophilaceae; genus CAILHX01. The sequence goes on from JAIOOY010000020.1 coordinate 16,582, forward strand.
GGTTTTGGTAATTGCGCCTATGTATTCGCCATGCTCATCCACCACTGGCAAAGGACACGGGTATTCAACCACTTTTCGCAATACTTCATTGAGTGGCATGCTGCTAGGAATCGCTTCTTTACCCGGCAACAGTGCATCGCGCAGTTTCTTGTTGGGATCGTTCATACAAGCCATGAGTGATTCTACCGAAACGATACCGAGTACCTTATGTTGTTCATCCAGTACAAACGCATAAACACGGTCGTACATGCGCATTCGCTCTAATGCCGCGCTAAAACCTGCGGCGGGTTCGTCAGGATGATCAAAAATGGTGACTTGCTCTTTTTGCGCAACATCTTTGGCAGTGAGATATTTATTAGTGTCTACGCCAGTAAAGAAAGCTTTGACGTACTCATCTGCCGGGCGCTGCAAGATGTCGTCTGAGGTGCCGACTTGTACTACTCGACCACCTTCCATGATGCAAATACGGTTACCTATTCTTAAGGCTTCGTCGAGGTCATGCGACACAAACACGATGGTGCGTTTTTGTTCTTGCTGCAGTTTGATGAGGACATCTTGCATCTCAGTGCGGCGCAACGGATCTAGCGCAGAAAACGCTTCGTCCATCAGCATCAGCGAAGGATTGACGGTCAATGCCCGTGCCAGCCCTACACGTTGTTGCATGCCACCGGAAAGTTGCGCGGGTAGGTGTTTGGCAAAGGTGTTCAGGCCGACTTGCTCCAACACTTCCATGGCGCGGCGTTCGCGTTCTTTCAAGTCTATTCCCGCGATTTCCAAGCCGAATGCGGCGTTTTCTACCACGGTACGGTGTGGTAACAAGGCAAATGACTGAAACACCATACTCATGTCTTTACGTCGTAGATTGAGCAGTTTTTCTTTACTCATCGTAGCAACGTCCTCTCCATCCACGATGATGGCGCCTGCAGTTGGTTCGATTAGACGGTTTAAAAGGCGTATCAGCGTGGACTTTCCAGAGCCTGAAAGTCCCATGATGACGAAAATTTCGCCTTTATTGATTTGGAAAGAAGCATCCAGCACCCCGACCACTTGCCCGGTCTGTTTGAGAATCTCATCCTTGTGCTTACCATCCCTTAACATCTGCATGGCCACGTCCGGCTTGTTGCCAAACACTTTGTGCAAATCTTTTACTACAACTTTTGCTTCTGGTTCTGTCGTTGCTGTATTCATCAGACTCCCCCTTAATTGATGCTATCGTTCAATCACCAAGTTACTCAACGGTTTGGAACAACAGGGCAGAAACAAGCCCTGTTCAATCTCACGTGGGCGAATACCGCCACCGTGTTTCATGTCCACCTTGCCAGAAATCAGTTTGCTCTTGCAGGTGCCACAAAGTCCTTTGCTACATGCTGAAGGCAGCCGAAATCCCGCAGCGTGCGCGGCATTCAGCACAAACTGATTAGGCGCACATTGGATAGTAGCCTTGCTGTTGGTCAGTTCAATCGAGAACGACTCTCCACTAGCGGTATTAGTATTAGTCTCCAGCAGCGCTTCAGATAATCCTAAGTCTGCAAAATTGAAGCTTTCTTCATGATAGTGCTGCATATCAAAGCCCGCTTTTTCCAGCATGGCACGTACCGCGGCCATATAGGGCTCTGGACCGCAGGTGAAGACTTCACGCTCTAAGAAATCGGGTGCGGTGAGTTGCAAGGTGTTGAAGTCAAGAAATCCAGAGATGATATTTTCTTGCTGTTCTGCGCCTACTTTTTCGCAGATAAACGCAGTCCGGAAATGTGGCTGATTAAACGCCATCAATTCCAGCTCTTTGCGGAAGATGATGTCGTCCGGAGAGCGCGCACTGTGTACAAACATAATGTCGCGGTCTTCTGCCAACTCATGAAACGCACGCGACATGGACATCAGCGGGGTGATGCCTGAGCCGCCAGATAGAAATAAATACTTGTTGGCAGGATGATGCGCGCAAGTGAATTCGCCTGTCGGTGCCAATACTGATAATCGTGAACCAAATTTTAGATTTTCATGCAGCCAGTTAGAGACCACACCACCGACTTTGCGCTTGACCGTGATGGAGATGGTATGTGGATGCGTCGGGGAAGATGAGATGGTATAGCTGCGATGTACAGTCGCGCCATCAATCGGTAATTCCAGAGTCAGGAATTGCCCCGGTAAAAAGTTAAACAACCCAGGTTTTGTAGGTCTAAAAAAGAAACTCTTTACATCATGCGTTTCTTGCCGCACCTGACAGCAAACAAGCGTGTTGGTTTGGTCACAATCCCAAGGGGGCAGGGGGTCTTGCCAGAATTGGACTGAGTTTCTCGTATACATTATCTACACGCTTTAATTGGAATGACGGAGGCGCTGCTTTCCATGGCCGCTTCAAGCCTTTGGATATACCAATTGGTAAATTTCTCCACCAGTTCCTCTGTGTATGGAGAATAGGGCCCCGGTTCATAATGGTCGCTTTTGACACCTCGTTGTGTACGCTCTACTAGGTTGGAGTCTTGTTTGTTGGTAGCACGCCACACTTCAGTGACTTTCTTGATGTCGTAATCCACACCCTCAACCGCGTCTTTGTGAACCAGCCATGTGGTGCGTAGCGCGGTGTGCGTTGCATCTATTGGTAACGCACTGAAAGTGACAATGTGGTCGCTCATAAAATGATGCCAAGAGTTAGGTTGTGTCCAGAATGATAGCCCGCCCAAGTTGCGTTGCGTCAAATCGCCCAACAATTTTTGACTGGCGACCTTACTATCCATGGTTTGAGACTCACCCGCTCTAATCAATGGCAAGCGCTGCGTACGATAAGCAGTTGCACGAGAATCCAGCAAATCAATCTCTTCCGATGGCAATCCACATGACTCCCAGCGTTCAGTTTCTGCAACGATCAAGTCACGGAACTCTTGTACTTTATCGGCATTTTCCGGCGAAGGCTGGTAGCCAAAACCAAACTCATACATTGAATTTAACAGCTCAGGATGATTGGCCACGCAGTGATAACACTCGCGGTTGTTCTCCATGGTGAGCTTCCAGTTACCATTCTCTACGATATTTTCTTGCAGGATGATTTTGCAGTCTGCCAAACGATGCGGCGTGATGTAAGGCTCCATAGCGCGTTTCATATCTTCAAAGTCAGCAGGTGGTTCGTCGGCCAAGCAAATGAAAATCAAGCCTGCGATATTGCCCACATGCACTGGTTTGAGGTTGTGGTCGTTTTTATCAAAATCCTCGCCCATGTGTTCGTTGTAAATCAGCTTGCCAGTCAGGTCATAAGTCCATTGGTGGTAAGGGCACACGATATTGCCTACACTGCCTTTTTGCTCGTCGCACAATGCCGAACCACGGTGACGACACACGTTGTGAAAGGCTTTCACGTTCATATCGTCGTCGCGCACGATGATGACCGAGTTATGCCCAAGTTCTACGCGCACATAATCGCCAGGTTCTGGAATATCCGGCTCTACTGCCACAAAAATCCAGTGGCTACCAAAAATGGTTGCAATATCAAGTTCGAGAATCTCTGGACTGAGGTAAAACGGTGCTGGCAGGGTGTAGCCCTTGCGGCGTTGGCTAATCAGATTGCGGATATCAGATGAGATGTTCATGGTGTCTCCTAACTCATGCTCAATTAGTAATTGATAAGGCGATGCTCTCGCAAAAAGTTGAGGATAACTTGTGCTTTTTCGACACAATTTCCATCATTTACGACAGTACCGCCCTTGTTTTTGCTGGTAATTGCCGCCATCAATCGCTCATGGCCAGTCTGTACCAGTGGCGCTTTGAGTTTTATGGGTTTGCGTAACGCTTCTTTTTGCCATGGTGTGTGGTAAGCGACCGTATTGGGGGCTGGGAGTGCTGTAATATTCCCTGAAATCAGTCGCGCATGCACATGGTGCAATTCAACTGCAGCCAATGGGTGTATCACAACCACTACTGGCAATTTCACTCTTAGGTGCCGACGCTTACCTTTGGGTAAAAATTGCAAGATTTCAAGTTGATCCATTCTTGGAGTAATCTCCAGCGCCCCCGCCACAATTGGCAGTTTGAGCTTGGCTGCCAACAAGTAGGGTAATAAACCACTATCCTCACCATTTTCAGCGCGTGTTCCGGTCAAAATCAGGTCGGCATGTTGTAGTTGTGCTGCCAGATTTTCGACCAGATCGCCGTTTGTCGGTATCACTTCAATATGGCTCGCGCCCAGTGCTAAATAGTCTTGCAGGGCTGGATTGTCAGGATTGCCAGCATGAAGTACCTTTAAATCGGGGGCTAATTTTAAGCCTAGTTGTAAGGCCAAGCTATCGTTGCGGCAATGACATGGTTCACCACTCACCGGATGTCGTCTAGCTGACACCAGCACGGCAATGCGTCTCGTACTCATGCGATTTCCTTCGCTTTTCCGATTTCGACAATCAAGGCTTGCATGATTTCTTCCGCATCACCAATGACCGATAAATCCGCCCGTTTTATGATTGGCGCACTGCTATCGCGGTTAATGGCGATAACATGGCGGCAATCTTTTATGCCTTGCAAATGTTGTACTGCACCAGAGATGCCAATCGCCAAGTAGGAGGTAGCGCTAACCGTTTTTCCTGTGGCACCTATCTGTTTATCCCGCGGTAGTTTTCCATTATCTACCACCACGCGACTGGCACCAATGGCCGCATCCAGTTGCAGCGCCAAGCTTTGTAAGGTGGACAAGTTTTGTACACCGTTACCTGCGGAAACAATAAAGTCCGCTTCTTCCAAGGCAATCTCAGTGCCGCTGGCAGTCTGTAGACCTAAGTCTTGGTATTCGTCTGAAGCGTGGTTGAGTTCAATAGCATCAAGGCGCTTAGCGTTGGCGCAGAAGGGTAGATCAGTGTCTACTGCATTGGCCGCGAGCAAGACGATCTCCGGCAAGTTGCGGATCGCCAAGACACTGCTTCCTGTCTGATAACTGGCGACATGCTTGGCATCAATCTCAACCACCTGTGTGGCCGCTGTGCGTTGGCTGTGGGCGATTAATCTACGTCCTAAATCCCCATCACCGATTAGGTTGTCAGGCATGAAAATCCGTGCGGGCTGCAAGGATTCAATCACTGCCAGCAAAGCAGCCAGCTCAACATCAGGCTGAAATTTATGAAAATCAAGTTCAGGCAAAACCATCACCTCATCC
>JAIOOY010000021.1 GCA_021414145.1 Methylophilales bacterium
TTCTTGGCCTACCGGTGTGGGTGGCAAAGGTAACGAAGGTGTGGCTTCCTATGTCCAACGTATCAAGAATTCGATTGGCTATGTTGAATACGTTTATGCCAAACAAAATGGCTTGAACTACGCCTTAGTTCAAAACAAGGAGGGTGAGTATGTGAAACCTGGTTTTGCTGGCTTCCAAGCCGCCGCTAGATACGCAGAATGGGACAAGGCGCCTGGCTTCTACGAAATTTTGACCAACGAAGCAGGTAAAGATAGTTATCCGATTTCTGGCGCGACTTTCATTCTGATGCACAAGGTGCAGGATAATCCAGCAATGGCTAAAGAGGTGCTGAAGTTTTTCAACTTTGCCTATACCGAGGGTGACAAGATGGCTGACTCACTGGACTATGTACCTATGCCTGACACAGTTGTGAAGTTGATCCAGAATCACTGGAAGACCAACATGAAGGGTAAGGATGGCTCTGCTATTGCTGAGTAACTAACTGAGCTGACAACTGTAGATATAGAGTTTTAGCTGTGAAGAAATCAAGGGTGGGATTTTCCGCCCTTGATTTTACCGTGTAGGTTTTTTTATAAATCCAGCTTAAGTAATTAGGCTGGATTTACTAAAACATCTCCTAATCTTAATAAACTTAAATTGGTGACATTGGAATGAATGTAGCGCAGTCAACCCTGAACCAAGTAGTTTTGGCCGAACAAACCACACCTCCCGGCAACAAAGACAAGGGGGCGCTATGGGATAGTATTTTCCGAAATACCACCAAATTTTTTGCCATCCTAGTGTTTTGCTTAATATTCGGCATCATGCTCACTCTTTTGTATGGGAGTTTGCCCGCATTAAAGACATTCGGATTTAGCTTTATTACCAGCGATGCCTGGAATCCGGTGACTGTGGAATTCGGTGCCAAGGTACCTATCGTCGGGACTTTAGTCACTTCTGCAATTGCCATGCTGATAGGTATCCCGCTCAGTTTCGGTATCGCCCTGTTCATTACCGAGCTTAGTCCTAAATGGTTAAAGCGTCCGTTGGGTATTGCGGTTGAGTTGCTGGCAGGTGTTCCTAGCATCATTTATGGTATGTGGGGTCTGTTCGTATTTGCTCCATTTTTTGCTGACAACATCCAACCTTGGATCAATGACAACATGGGTAATTTACCCGGAATTGGCTTTCTATTTCAAGGCCCGCCTATGGGTATTGGTATGCTGACTGCAGGTTTGATCTTGGCTATTATGGTGGTTCCGTTCATTGCATCTGTGATGCGTGACGTGTTCGAGATTGTGCCGGCGATGCACAAAGAATCTGCTTATGGGCTAGGTGCAACCACTTGGGAAGTGGTTTGGAAAGTGGTGCTGCCGTATACCAAAATCGGGGTGGTTGGTGGCATCATGCTAGGCCTAGGGCGGGCGCTGGGAGAGACGATGGCGGTTACCTTTGTTATTGGTAATGCACACGACATTTCCACTTCTCTTATGATGCCTGGCAATACGATTTCATCTGCACTGGCAAATGAATTTACAGAAGCCGTGGGCGATGTTTATACCTCTTCACTGATCACCTTAGGTCTGCTGCTGTTCGTGATTACTTTTATCGTGTTGGCGTGTTCAAAATTGTTGCTCATTAAGCTGGCTCAAAAAGAAGGGAAGCAATCATGAGTTTCAATAATCAGCTCTATTTCCAGCGTCGACTTGTGAATGTCATCAATCTTAGTATTTCCATGTTCACTGTGGTGGTTGCCCTGTTCTTTTTGGGTTGGATTTTATATACGCTGTTTTTAAATGGCTTTCATGGGATTAGTGCAGCCACTTTCACCAAAATGACCCCTCCGCCGGGAAGTGCTGGCGGGCTGGTAAATGCGATCATGGGTAGTTTGTTGATGGTTTCTGTTGCAACCCTGATCGGGACTCCGGTGGGTATTTTGGCGGGTACTTATTTGGCCGAATTTGGACAAACTGGTTGGTTGGCCCCTGCTACACGGTTTATCAATGACATCTTGCTGTCAGCACCTTCTATTGTCATTGGTTTATTTGTCTACGAACTTGCAGTACATTCGGTTGGGCACTTTTCGGCATGGGCAGGCGCGATGGCGTTGGCTTTGATCGTGTTGCCGGTCGTGGTACGCACCACAGAGAACATGCTGCAACTGGTGCCAAGCTCGCTGCGCGAAGCGGCTGCTGCGTTGGGGGCGCCTCAATGGAAAGTGGTCATGATGATTTCTTACAAGGCAGCACGCGCCGGCATAATGACCGGTGTTTTGCTGGCGATTGCACGTGTATTCGGTGAAACTGCACCGTTATTATTTACGGCATTGAATAACCAGTTCTGGAGCACCAATATGGAAGGCCCGATGTCCAGCTTGGCTGTCATCATCTTCCAGTTTGCCATGAGCCCTTACAAAGACTGGCATGACCTCGCTTGGTCTGGTGCTCTACTGATCACGCTTTTTGTACTCGGGCTCAATATCTTGGCGCGCTCAATGTTTAAGAACAACTCTAGTAATTAAGGGAATCATGATGGATAACAATATCAAAATAGACGTTAACAAGCTGAATTTCTACTACGGAAAATTTCACGCCATCAAAGATGTGAATCTTAAAGTGCCGAGTAAGAAAGTTACCGCCTTTATCGGCCCTTCCGGTTGCGGAAAGTCCACATTGTTGCGTATCTTTAATCGCATGTATGATTTGTACCCCAACATGCGTGTCGAAGGCCAAATCATGATGGATGGCCGTAATGTGCTGGACAAAAAAGAAGATTTGAACATGTTACGTGCCAAGGTCGGTATGGTATTTCAAAAACCTACACCGTTCCCGATGTCCATCTACGACAACGTGGCATTTGGGGTAAAGCTCTATGAAAAGCTTTCCAAAACGGAAATGGATGATCGTGTGGAATGGGCCTTGCAAAAAGCCGCATTGTGGAATGAAGTCAAAGATAAATTGGGGCAGAATGGTGCCAGTTTATCGGGTGGTCAGCAGCAGCGACTGTGTATTGCTCGCGGTATCGCCGTGAAGCCAGAAGTGTTGCTGCTAGATGAACCCTGTTCAGCGCTGGACCCCATTTCCACCGCTAAGGTAGAAGAGTTAATCCATGAGCTAAAAGCGGACTACACCACTGTCATTGTGACTCACAATATGCAGCAAGCCGCCCGCGTATCGGACTATACCGCCTATATGTATCTTGGTGAGTTGATAGAATTTGGCGACACCGACATGATGTTCACCAAACCCAGTCGCCGCGAGACTGAGGACTACATCACTGGTAAGTTTGGTTGATTTTTTCTGCATAACTGCTTGCGAATAGGTATTTCCAAGTAGTCTTAGGTCATTATCCCGTCACATTGGTTTGCCACAATAGTTTTCCGTTTTCAGGATGGAGAGCTACTGATGAATATGCCGTCAATTTTGACAGCGGATTGCGCTGCCAATCTAGAAGCACAGCCGCAATGCTCTGAAATCTTAGAGCTATTGCGTAGTCCCAACTTGGGTGTTTTGTTCCAGCCCATTATCTCCATGCATACCGCAGAAATTATTGGCTACGAGGGTTTGATCCGCGGACCTTCCAGCAGTCTGCTGCATGCGCCGCCCACTTTGTTCAAAATGGCGCGTGCATGTGGCGTGGTGGATGAGATGGAGTACTTGTGCCGAAAAACCTTGCTGGAAGCGTTCTCTAAAATGGGTGGGCAAGGTAAGCTGTTCTTGAACGTGAGTCCCGACGTTCTGCTACGCCATGTTATACATAGTGACGTCACTATACAAGAAATTCGGCACCTCGGCCTAGAGCCACAGCAAATCATCATTGAAATCACAGAAAACGCACCCACAGTGGATTATCAGCAATTGCGTGAGGCGGTGATTCATTATCGCGGTTTAGGTTTCGAAATCGCCATAGACGACTTGGGCGAGGGATTTTCCGGGCTGCGGCTATGGTCAGAGCTACACCCAGGTTATGTCAAGATTGATATGCACTTTATTCAAGGCATCAATCTCGATCCCATCAAGTTGCAATTTGTGCGTTCAATTCAAGAAATCGCACGTAAAGCTGGCGCTTTGGTCATTGCCGAGGGCATAGAAAACGAAGGTGAATTGATAGCGGTGCGTGATATAGGCATTGCTTTTGGTCAGGGCTATCACATTGCCAAACCTAACCCGTACCTGAGCTGGGCGATTCCGCCAGAGGTGCACACAGTGCTGGCGGAGAACTCAATATTAAAACAGGCACGCAAATCGACTGTGACAGTGGAAAAGCTGGTGCAGGAAGTGGCTTTCGTCACTCCGGATCATATTAATGATGAGGTCTACGAAAGGTTTGAAGAGAATCCTGCGCTCAATTCTATTCCGGTAGTGTTGAATGGGCATCCTATAGGGCTTATTGGACGCCATAACATGGTAGACCGTTTTGCGCGGCCGTATCGCCGGGAGTTGTACGGCAAGCGTTCTTGCCAGTTGTTCATGGATACCTCGCCACTGGTGGTTGATAAATCGGTGGGTTTGCATGAGCTTAGTGAGCTGATTTTGCAAAGTGAACCCCACCATCTTTCCATAGGCTTTGTTATTACCGATAGTGGCAAGTATTTGGGTATGGCGAGTGGACACGATCTGTTGAGATTAGTGACGCGTATGCAGATTGACGCTGCGCGCTACGCCAATCCGCTCACGCTATTACCAGGTAACGTGCCCCTCAACGAGCATATTGATAATTTACTGGATAACTCTTTGCCCTTCGTGGCCTGCTATTTCGATCTGGATAATTTCAAGGCTTTCAATGACGTGTATGGTTACCAGAAAGGGGATGAGGTCATCCAGATGACAGGTAATCTGCTGAAAAATATGTGTGACCCTGAATTTGATTTTCTAGGGCATATCGGTGGTGATGATTTCATTTTGCTATTTCAAAACACCGACTGGGAAAGTCGCTGTCAGCAACTGTTGGAAAAATTTGGAGAAGTCGCCCCTTTGCTTTATCACCAAGAAGATAGAGAGCAGGGTGGTATCCATATAGAAAACCGACAAGGGGAAAAAGTATTCCATCCCATTGTCAGTCTCTCGATTGGCGCGGTCACGGTAGAGGCTGGTCGCTTCCATTCTTATCATGAGGTTTCTGCGGTGGCGGCGGTGGCCAAGAAGTTGGCAAAAAAGATGCCTGGGAATAGCCTATTTATTGAACGTAGGTCACCGGAAACTGTTGCAGCATCAGCGGCTATTGTATTGACCGATAATTGATTCATAAAACGCTGCCAGCCGCAGCGCTAAGCTATTGGCGGACCAAGTATGGGCATACTGTGTACCTTTTGCGCCTAGCTCTTTCCTGGCGTGTTCATCTGTTAACAAACCGGCAACTTTGCTAGCAAAATCAATAATATTATTTTGCGCAATTCTCACGCCTTCGCCTTCGCGTAGCACGTCTTTGGTTCCCATTTCTGCCAGGGCGACCACCGGAACACTTTGTGCCATCGCCTCTAACAGAACCAAGCCTTGTGTTTCGGTACGCGAAGCAAACACAAAAACATCGGCAGAGGCATAGCAGTGATTGAGTTCTGTACGTCTGTCCAGATAGCCTAAAAATGTCACGTTGCTGCTTAAATGACGGGTGATGACTTCTTTCTCTAATCCGTTCCTGGCAGGACCTTCCCCCGCGATGACGAGCAATACATCAGGTGTAGTTTTTCTTACTTGCTCCACCACATCTAGCAAAAATCCTATGTTTTTTTCGTGTGCCACGCGCCCCACAAATAGCATCATGGGTCGATCTAACGGGATGTTGTAGCGTGTTCTGAACGCAGCCTTATCGCCAGGCACAAAGCTTTCCGGCTCTAGTCCGGTGGGGATGACTTCAGCGTGGCTGCTGACACCATATTCGCGCAACGCATCCAGCATAGGTTGTGAGGGAATCACCATGCCATTCAAGCTGTTGCCCTGATGGCGCGAAAAATTGCGCGCCGCCATTCTCATCAAGCTTTTGGGCAGAAAAGGGACGTAGTGATAAAGATATTCTTCAAAAAATGTGTGATAGGTTTCCACGCAAGGAATTCGCATATTCCGACTGAGCTTCAAGCCCAGATAATGTGCCACAAAAGGCGTTTGAATATGGATGATGTCGTAGAACTCGGATCGTAATTCTCCCAGATGTTCCATTACCCAGTTAAAGCGCATAAAACGATCTTCTGGGTCGCGTGGCACGCTACGGGCGGGCACACGCAGAATGTCGCTTTCGTCGTCGCTGGGGGAGTGGTAGTCGGGAGCAATCAGATGAACGGTGTGGCCTAGAGCACGTAGTTCGCGTCGAAAGGTTTGGATAGAGGTGGAAACGCCGTTGATGCGTGGAAAATACACATCTGAAACCATCAAAATCCGCATCTATTTTTCCAGCTTACAAGGATGGCTGGAATAATAGGGTGGCAATGTGACAGTTACATGAATTTTTGCAGAATGATCAAGCTCCACACCATAAGCAAGTTGACTAAGCTCATGAGCACTGCAGCGCTACCTATGTCTTTGGCGCGTGCGGCAAGTTTGTGATGGTCGAGAGAAATACGGTCAACCGTGGCTTCTACGGCGGAGTTTAGTAACTCCACAATGACGAGTAGCAGCACGCTGCCTATCATCAGAATGCGTTCTACAGTGCCGACATCCAGATAAAGTGCTAGCGGTATCAGTACGGCGGCTAATATTACTTCTTGGCGGAAGGCATCTTCGTTCTTGTAGGCGGTTTTCAGTCCGGCGCAGGAGTAACCAAATGCGTTGATTAAGCGCCGGATACCGGTTTTACCTTTATAAGGGCTTTCCATAGTCAGAGGCTCATGGTGAATTGTAATTTGGGGGAGCGAAAGTATAACAACCTTCCGTGATTAGTAGAATTTCAGACTTTGATTAATGAATCAAGTGTTGTCGAGCGATAACAGTATCCATCCCGCCTATGATTTCCGACATGTCCTCTGCTGTCTGTTCTTCTTTAGAGTTACTCATATTGCGCCATTCGATAAGCTCTAGGCGGCCATCCATGTGCTCGACGATAGCGGTGCAACTATCCACCCAGTCGCCGCAGTTAATATAGAGCAGGCCTTCTGCATCGCGGATGATGGCACTGTGGATGTGTCCGCAAATCACGCCATCCATGCCGCGTTCACGCGCGGCGTGAATGACGGAATCCTCAAAGTCATAGATAAAATTGACCGCGGATTTGACTTTGCGCTTGGCGTAACCAGCTAGCGACCAGTAACCTTGTCGGCGCAGGGTGCGGCGTATCCATGACAGCCAAGCATTGGCGCGCACCAGAAAATCGTAGGCTACATCGCCGAGCACTGCAACCCAGCGGTGATGGCGCGTCACTTGATCAAACTCGTCGCCGTGGATGAGCAGATATTTTTTACCGTCAGCGGTGATGTGCGTCCATTCATTGGCCACTAGGATGTCACCAAAGGTAGTTCCGTCATATTCACGCAAGTTTTCGTCGTGGTTGCCGGGGATAAATATCACCTTCTCCCCGTGTCGTGCGCGTCTCAATATCTTCTGTACCACCGTGTTATGTAACCGTGACCATTGCACACTTCGGCTCATCGCCCAGAAGTCGATAATATCGCCTACCAAAAACAAGTTTTCGCTTTCATGTGCTTTGAGGAAATCCAGTAGCGACTCAGCCTGACAGCCGCGTGTGCCTAGGTGTATGTCGGAAAGAAAAATCGAGCGGACTTTCATTGAAGCACCTTTATAAAAGTAAGGAAATTTCAGCTATTGCTATGCCTATGAGGGCACCAGCCAACACGTCGCTAGGATAGTGCAGCCCCAGTACTGGCCGCGATATGGCTATCAAAATGGTGAATGGCACCAACAGCCAAACCAGCGCTGGAAAATAGGCGAGTGCGACTAAGGTGAACAATGCCGCGTGCAGGGAATGGCCTGAGGGAAAGCTGAAGTGATCCAAAGGTGCGCTGGCCATGGTGATGGCGTGATGGACTTGATAAGGCCGAGGGCGCAGCGCTTTACCTTTGATATTTTTGTAGACCAGTGTGCCCAAAAGTCCTGCCAATAGCATGTGCAACACTGGCGTGATACCTGCTGTGCCTTGTGTGACAAGGATTCCAGCCATCAGTGTGTACCAGAATACGCCGTCACCCAAGCGTGAGACTAGGTAAAAAAATGCCCGCACACAAGCGTTGTGGCTGGTGCGGTTAAAGCGCAGACACCAGTTTTCATCTATGTCGTGCAAACGATGCAGCACAAGGCTCATGCGGGGAGACATAGAGGCTCTCCTTTTGCGGCCAAACGTATGAGCGTTTCAAATTGGTCGCAGACTTCATCCCATGGCACGCTTTCAATCGCAGTACGAGCGGCCAAACGCATGGCTTGCATGCGTTCTGGCTGGCTGGCAATTTGTGTGGCTTGTGCGTTGAAATCCACCACGTCGCCAAATTTCGCCAGCAGTCCGCTTTTGCCATGCTCGATGTAGCTTTCTGCCGCAGCATAACGGTAAGCCACTACGGCAAGTCCGCTGCTCATGGCTTCCAGCACAACATTGCCGAAGGTTTCAGTCAGGCTGGGGAACAGAAAGATGTCTGCCGATGCGTAATATGTTGCGAGTTCCTCGCCCCGTTTAGCCCCGACAAAAATATGTTGCGGATATTGTTCGCGCATATTTTTAAGTTGCGGACCGTCGCCCACCCACACCATCTTAGCGTTAGGGCGTACCGCTTGAACGCGCGCAAATGCTTCCGTCACGCCCCGCAAGTTTTTTTCAGCAGCGATACGGCCGACGTAAATCACTACCATGTCGTTAGCCTGCCATTCCGCACGTAGAGCGTCGCTACGGCGCGCTGGGTTAAACAAGGCAGTATCAATGCCTCGCCCTACGGTGAATACGTTTTGATAACCGTCTTGGCGCAAACTTTGTGATAACGGTTCATTGGGGGTCATGGTGCAGGTGGCTTGGTTGTGGAATTTGCGTAAATAGCTAGCCACCGATTGGCTGATCAGCTTTAAACCATAATGCCCGCAATAACGATGGAAATTGGTGTGGAAACTAGTGGTGACGGGTAAATTAAGGCGTTTAGCCACTTTCATTGCCGCCCATCCCAGCGGGCCTTGTGTGGCAATATGGACAACATCAGGACGTTGCTCTGACCAGCGCTTAAACAGCATGCGACTCATCGGCAGACCAAAGCGCAATCCGGCATAACCGGGGATGGGCAAACCGGGCACTAGCAGGTGTTGATGGGTATCTACGATTTCACGAGATTGTTGCTGTGGGCGTACTAAAGTGACCTGCCAGTTTCGTTCGCTCAAGCCATGTGTCAACCGCGATAGGGTCATCGCCACGCCATTGATTTCTGGGGGCCAAGTCTCGGTGACGAGAGCTATGCTGGACATGCTTTCCATGCGCGCAGAATGCCGGTGAATTGTGACAGTAATGTTGAAGATGTGTGAACAATTAAAGACTTATATTCTTAATAATCGCAGTAGATGTTTATTTATAAAACAATAGATTATATAAAAGAACAAATCATTCTTTTTTATTCTGCGCGTCACTTGCTATATTGCTCCTCAAGTTCCTTGCCCTATGGGGCTTATAGAAGCGATAATTACACTCTTTTCACAAGGCTGAAAACTGCATGTTTCAAAGCTATTTACTTATTTTGTTAGGCACAGTGTTCGTCAACAACATCGTGCTGGTGAAAATCCTTGGCCTATGCCCATTCATGGGTGTTTCCAAGAAGCTGGAAGCCTCTATCGCAATGGGCGCTGCCACGGCCTTTGTGCTGACGATAGGTTCAGGCACCAGCTATCTTATTAACGAGTATCTGCTTGGTACTGATCTGTTTTATTTACGTACTTTGTCATTTATCGTGGTGATCGCTGGCGTAGTGCAATTCACCGAAATGGTCATCGAAAAAACCAGTCCGGTGCTATACAAGGTGTTAGGCATTTACTTGCCGCTGATTACCACCAATTGCGCGGTACTGGGCATTCCACTACTCAACGTACAGGCTAAACATGGTTTTGTGGATTCGCTGTTATTCGGTTTTGGTGGATCGGTAGGTTTTTCGCTGGTGCTGATATTGTTTGCCTCGATGCGTGAACGCATGGAGGCTGCCGACATTCCCGTAGTATTTCGTGGGGCGGCGATTGCGATGGTAACTGCTGGGCTGATGAGTTTGGCGTTCATGGGATTTGCAGGCTTAATTAAATGACAGCAGCGTTATTTGTGATGATAGGCCTAGGATTGTTTCTGGGCTTGGTGTTGGGCTTTGCCGCGCTCAAATTTAAGGTCGAGGGCGATCCTTTAGTTGATCAAATTGATGCTATCCTGCCTCAGACCCAGTGTGGTCAATGCGGTTACCCTGGGTGCAAACCCTATGCTACGGCCATTGCCGCGGGTGATGCCGACATCAATCAATGCCCGCCCGGGGGTGAAGCTGGTGTCAAAATGCTGGCGGATTTGCTGGGCGTGGAACCCAAGCCGCTGAATGCGGAACACGGTGTGCCTAAGCCAAAATCTGTGGCGGTGATTGATGAAAACATATGTATCGGCTGTACCTTGTGCATTCAGGCTTGCCCGGTAGATGCCATATTGGGGGCGGCCAAGCAGATGCATACGGTAATCACCGCCGAATGCACTGGCTGTGAACTCTGCGTAGCGCCTTGCCCGGTAGACTGCATCACCATGGAGCCATTGAAAGAAGATATCCCTCATTGGAAATGGCGTTATCCCGTCATTCCAATTCAAGTACAGGTGGCGGCATGAGTTTTAACTTGAGTGATATTTTCAAGTTTCCAGGTGGGGTACATCCACCGGAGCACAAGGTGGAATCGACTACACAGCCGATACGTACCCTGCCATTGCCAAAAAAACTGGTGCTGCCGTTACGCCAACACATAGGCCACATTCCCAAAATTTTGGTGCAAGTCGGCGACCATGTGCTGAAAGGCCAGTTGCTGGCCGAGGCTCACGGTCATGTGTCAGCCGCGGTACACGCCTCGACTTCTGGCAAGGTTACTGCCATAGACGAACAAGTGATACCACATCCTTCCGGCCTTCCGGATTTGTGTATTACGCTGGAGGCGGACGGCAAGGATGAATGGTTGAAGCATGCACCGCTGGATTATCTGAACATGGAGCGTTCTGAGTTAATCCGCCGCATTGCTGAATCTGGCATTGTGGGTTTGGGCGGCGCGACTTTCCCCACCCACGTGAAGCTTCGCCCGGATGCAAAGCATCCGGTAAGCACCTTGATTTTAAATGGCGCTGAGTGTGAGCCCTATATCACCTGCGATGATCTGTTGATGCGCGAACGTGCCGACGAAATCGTCCATGGTGCGATGATCATGCAGATGCTGCTAGGTAGCACAGAATGCTTGATAGGTCTGGAAGACAACAAGCCGGAAGCCGTGGTGGCCATGAATGCGGCAGTAGCCAAGGCGAACTTCAATGCCAAAGTGGTGGTGGTGCCTACGCTTTACCCGAGTGGTGATTCGCGACGTTTGATTGCGCTGCTTACTGGCAAGGAATCACCTGCAAAAGGCCGCACTACCGAGATCGGTGTGCAGTGTTTCAATGTGGCGACGGCGCAGTCTTTGTATCGTTTCATCGCGCACGGAGAAACCATAGTGTCGCGTATTGTCACTTTGACGGGCAATGTGGCACAACCCGGCAATTACGATGCGTTACTTGGAACCTCTGTCAGGGACTTGCTGCAAGCAGCTGGCGGTATACGTGACAATACTGACGACTACGTCATGGGCGGCCCCATGATGGGCTTTAGTCTGCCTTCGGTGGATGTGCCGATGACTAAGGCTATGAATTGCGTGATTGCCTCCACGCCAGACTTGTTTCCGCCACCTCCCATGGAGATGCCGTGCATCCGATGTGTGGCTTGCGCCGATGCGTGTCCGGTCAATTTGCAGCCGCAGGAGTTGTATTGGTATTCCAAGAGCAGCAACTTAGAAAAAGCGCAAGAGTATCAATTGTTTGACTGTATCGAGTGTGGTTGTTGCAGCTATGTATGCCCTAGCCATATTCCGTTGGTGCAGTACTATCGTTATGCCAAGAGCGAAACCATCGCGCAGGAACGCGCCAAACGCTCGGCTGATTTGGCGCGCATCCGCAATGACGAACGCTTGGCGCGCATAGAGCGGGAAAAGCTGGAGCGCGCGAAGAAACACGCAGAGCGTACCGCCAAATCAGAAAATTCTGGTGATAACAACGAGAAAAAAGCTGCGATTGAGGCTGCGATGGCAAGGGCAAAGGAGCAAAAGGAAACGATTACGCCGCAGAATGTTGAGAACGTTTCGGCGAATGTAGCGGCTGAGATTGCTGCCGTGGATGCGGCTAGGGTTCAGGCTGCTGAAAAACCAGAATAAATATAGGAACGACATGAAATTCTCGCCATTTTTTACCACCAATACTAGCGTCAGCATCGTGATGCTCAAAGTCCTGCTGGCCTTGGTTCCTGGCATCATCGCTTACGTTTGGGCGTTCGGTTCTGGCATTGTGGTGAGCCTAATACTCGCCAGCGCGACAGCCTTGCTGGCGGAAGCGGCAGTATTGCAATTGCGTAATCGCCCCGTCATGCCTTTTCTGCTGGATGGCAGTGCGCTGGTTACGGCATGGTTATTGGCCTTGGCGTTGCCTCCTATCGCCCCGTGGTGGCTGGTGGTGGTGGGTACTTTAATTGCAATTGTGATTGCCAAGCATCTGTATGGCGGTTTGGGTCAAAATCCGTTTAACCCGGCGATGGTTGCTTATGCCGCCTTGCTGATTTCATTTCCTGTGATTATGACGCAGTGGCCAGTTCCCTTAGAGTTAACCACGATCAAACTCTCATTTATTGAGCAGTGGCAGTATATTTTTAATCACGTGTTGCCTTCTGGTGTTGGTTTTGATGCGATGAGCAGCGCAACTCCTCTGGACTATCTGAAAACCCAGTTAAAAATGCATCACACCATGGAAGATATCCACCAAGCTAAATTCTTTGGTATGTTTGCAGGTAAGGGTGCGGAGATTGTGGCAAGTATGTACTTACTGGGCGGACTCTATCTGCTGCATCAACGGATTATCAGCTGGCATATCCCCGTGGCATTTTTGACCACCTTAGCCGTGATTTCCGGGGTGTTTCATTGGGTGAATCCTGCACATTTCAGTGCGCCTTTGTTCCATCTGCTCGGTGGGGCTACGATGTTGTGTGCTTTCTTTATTGCAACAGACCCTGTGAGTGGCGCAACCACCCCAAAAGGTAAGCTCATTTTTGCAGCGGGCATTGCAGTGCTCACCTGGCTCATCCGTACCTATGGCGGATACCCAGACGGCGTCGCGTTTGCCGTATTGCTGATGAATATATTGGTACCGCTGATCGATGCGAACACGCAACCACGAGTGTTTGGACATAGTAAATGAGTGACGAACAAAGCATCTGGAAACACGCCATGAGCACCGCTGGAGTGATGATCGCGTTCAGCGTGTTGGGTACGCTGATGCTGGCTTATGTGCACATCATCACTAAGGCGCCGATTGCAGAAGCCGAACGCGAGGCCAAGCTGAAATTACTGGAGCAGGTACTGCCCGCTAGTTTGCACGATAATAACTTGCTTAAAGATGCCATCCCCATTGCGGCGGGCGGCGAGTTGAATAATAGGGATGAAACGCTGGCCTATCGCGCGCGCCTGCAAGGCAAGCCTAGTGCGGTGATACTGGAAACTATTGCCCCCGATGGCTATAGCGGTGACATCAAATTACTCATTGGAATCAAAGTCGATGGGGAAATTGCGGGTGTGCGTGTCCTTTCACACAAGGAAACCCCGGGCTTGGGTGATTATATTGACATTGCTCATAGCGACTGGATAAGAAAGAACTTTGATACGCAATCACTTGCCAAATCTAACAATGAGGCTTGGGCGGTGAAAAAGGATGGCGGCAACTTTGACTATGTCACGGGTGCCACCATTACCGCGCGTGCCGTAGTGAAGGCGACACATAAGGCGCTGCAATATTATGCGGCGCACCAGCAAGAAATTTTTGCAGTGAATGAAGTGAAGGAAAGCAAATGAACCAATATCAAGAAATTACGGAAAATGGCTTGTGGAAACAAAACCCCGGACTCGTGCAACTGCTTGGGTTGTGCCCGACCTTGGCGATGACAGTGAGTTTGGTCAATGGCTTTAGCTTAGGGATCATGACTGCGCTCGTCATGGCTGCCAGCAATGCATCGGTTTCTCCTATCCGACGTTTGGTACCTACTGAAATCCGCATTCCAGTGTTTATCCTCATCGTTGCCGCGTTGGTGACGTTGATTGATTTGCTGATGCACGCTTATTTTCACGCCTTACACGCAGTGCTGGGGATTTTTATACCACTGATCGTCACCAACTGTATCGTACTGGCGCGTGTGGAAGCCTTTGCGGCTAAGAATCCGGTCATACCCTCTGCATTAGATGGCTTTATGATGGGTTTTGGATTGGCATTGGTATTGGCAGTACTCGGAGGAATCCGGGAAATCATCGGCAAGGGAACGCTATTTTCCGGCATTGATTTGGTGTTGGGAGCCAGCAGTAAGGCTTGGGTGATCACTGTGCTTCCGGATTATCACGGATTTTTATTGGCAATTCTGCCACCAGGAGCATTCTTTGGCTTGGCAATGCTGATTGCTGCTAAGAACTGGTTGGAGAGTCGCAAACAAGCCACACAGCCTATGACACCTAATCCTGTAGCTGTGCATTAAACTGTGCCATGAATGCGGAGCGACGTAGCGAAATTTTCCGTCGCCTGCAGGCGCAAAACCCGCACCCCACCACCGAGCTTCACCACGCCAGCACCTTTGAGTTGCTGATCGCAGTCATCCTCTCTGCACAAGCTACCGACAAAGGAGTTAATTTAGCCACGGCTAAATTATTTCCTGTCGCCAATACTCCACAAGCGATTGCAGCGCTGGGTGTTGAAGGTTTAGAGCAGTACATACGCACCATTGGTCTTTATCACAGCAAAGCCAAAAATATCATCGCCACTTGTCAAATACTGGTGCAGCAATTCGATAGCCAGGTGCCGCATGACCGTGTTGCTTTGGAGAGTTTGCCAGGCGTAGGTCGCAAAACTGCTAACGTTATCCTCAATACTGCCTTTGGGCAGCCCACTATCGCGGTGGATACGCATATTTTTCGCATCAGCAATCGCATCGGGCTGGCACCCGGCAAAACCGTAACGGATGTAGAAAATAAACTGATGAAAGTCGTGCCCGATGAATTCAAGCGCGATGCGCATCATTGGTTAATTCTTCACGGACGCTACACTTGTGTGGCACGCAAGCCCAAGTGTGGCGAATGTGTGATTCACGATCTTTGCGAATTTAGAGGTAAGGCATGATTGCCACTGGCTTTCTTGAAGGCACAGAGCCCAAGCCGGAATTGGCAAGACAGGCAGTCCAACAGGCGATGTCTAAAATCAATGCCTCGGTCGCCAACAGCGTGCTGCTATTTGTTACGCCTCCGTTTGCGCGCAATCTGTCAGCCACTATACGGAGTGCGGCTGGGGCTGCCAATTGCACTCATGTTGTGGGCTGCGTCTCCAGCGGCGTGTTCACCGAGGAAGGCGCGGCGCTCAAAGTGCCAGCGTTGGCGGTGATGGTGTTGAGCGGGGATGTGAGCTTGCAAACTCAAGTCTCGGGTTTGATGCTCAGTCTCGCCACGCCGGACGGTTTGAGTGCCG
>JAIOOY010000091.1 GCA_021414145.1 Methylophilales bacterium
GTTTTGGGTGTCGTTGGCCATGTGTCGCTCTCAGCTTGTAAGGTTAAGCGGGAAACCGACCATTATACTACAAACAGTCATTTGGTCTCCAAAACAGGCTTTTGCCGATAACTGCGCAGCAGCTCTTTCTCCTCTGCCGTCAAGGCAGCAAAAGGCTTGGCTAATAACGCGCTCATGCTTTGCTTGCTTTCAGCTGCCAGCAATTGGCTCAGCACACCGGCAAACTCTTCCGTCACATCAAACTCTTCATCCTCTTCCCAGCGCATCCACTCACTCGTCAAATCTTCTAATAACTGCTGGGCGACTACGCCTTCCAAATTTTCCACGATGGCCGCTGGACGTATCAACCTGTCAGTCGTTACCAACTGCATAATCTTTACCAAAACCTCATACTCGGCGTTGTTATTAGGTAGCCGCGCAGCATCCAATTGCAACGCCAGCGGAGGCTGGATAAACAGTAATTGCAATAATTTACGCATCAACGTGGTCGGTGCACGGCGCGGCGCTTTAGCCTGCGCCTTGGGTTGATTGGTAGGCGCTTGCAGCTTGAGCAAACTCTCAACCTCCGCTTGCGTCACACCCGCCAACTCGGCCACACGCTTGCGCAACATCAAATTCAGCTTGGGCGCTTGTAACTGCTGCAAGATTGGCTTGGCATCGTCCAAAAACCGCGCCCTACCTTCGTGCGAATCCAGCTCGTTACGTACCGACAATTCTTGCAGGATATACGCTGAAAGCGGCATCGCACCGGCAAGTTCAAGCTCAAACTTTTCCCGACCAAATTCGCGCACATAGCTATCCGGATCATGTTCGGACGGCAAAAACAAAAAACTCAATTTGAGACTGTCGTTCAACGCAGGTAAAGCATTCATCGCCGCACGCCAAGCCGCTTTTTTACCCGCCGCATCACCATCAAAACAAAATACAATGTCGTCGGTCTGGCGCATCAGCTTGGTGATGTGCTGCGGCGTGGTGGCTGTGCCTAGTGTGGCAACAGCGTATTCCACGCCATGCTGCGCCAATGCCACCACATCCATATAACCCTCTACCACCACGACTTTATTCGCAGCACGTATTGCCTGCCGCGCCAAAAACAAACCGTAAAGCTCCTGCCCCTTCTGAAATAAGGGCGTTTCCGGCGAGTTCAAATATTTAGGGCCATCGTTTTTATCACCCGCCATCACGCGTCCACCAAATCCAATCACATTGCCGCGCTGGTCGTGAATAGGAAACATCACACGCTCACGGAACCGGTCATAGACACGGCCTTCCTCATTCTTAATGGTCAAACCCAGCGTGGAGAGGGCTTCCTGTTCATACTGCGGAAACACTTCGCGTAAATTCTGCAAGCCCTCAGGGGCGTACCCCATCTGGAAACGCGCGGCGATTTCGCCGGAAAGACCGCGTCCTTTTAAATAGGTAATGGCCGTCTGGGATTTTTTCAGCGCCGCACGATAATACGTAGCCGCTTGCTGCATCAGCTCGTATAGGCTGGGGGCGGGGCGTTCTGCTTTGGGTGTGTTACGTTCTTCTTTCGGCACTTGCACGCCAACGCGTTTGGCCAAATCCTCGATGGCTTCGACAAAGGTCAAGCCTTGATACTCCATCAAAAACCCGATCGCCGTGCCATGCGCACCACAACCGAAGCAGTGATAGAACTGCTTGGATGGACTCACGGTAAAAGAAGGGGATTTTTCGTTATGGAACGGACAGCAGGCAACGTGGTTCGCGCCCGCCTTTTTCAGCGGCACGGCAGCGTCGATCACGTCAACAATATCAACGCGATTGAGGAGTTCCTGGATAAAGTGCTCTGGAATCACTAATGAGTACCGTTAAAATTCATCTTTTTGTGAGCATCGCGGCGTTGCGCGGTGCTCGTCCCCTCGCCTTACTGGCGTGTACTGTCTTGGGTACTGCGCTCCGTGCGCCTTGCGCTGCAACCCAAAATTTTGAATTTTTACGGCACTCATAGGTAAACATTATGGCGTAAAAAAAGGAGCCTTTCGCTCCTTTTCATTTCACTTCATTATGGTAACGCTATCAACCAAGTCGCGCCTTGATAAGTCCTGAAACCTTGCCCATATCTGCACGCCCCACAATCTGCGGCTTCACCAGCGCCATCACCTTGCCCATATCCTTCACCCCGTCAGCGCCAGATTCCTTGATGGCATTTTCGATGATGGTATTCACTTCGGCTTCGGTAAAGGCTTGAGGCAGATAGCTCGTCAGCACGCCAACTTCAAACTTTTCGACATCCGCCAAGTCGTTACGATTCGCGGCTTCATACTGGCTGATGGAATCGCGACGCTGCTTGAGCATCTTTTCGATGATCTCGATGACCTGAGTATCGGTCAGCTCGATACGTTCATCCACCTCACGCTGTTTCATCGCACTCAGCAGCAAGCGCACAGCAGACAACCGCGCGCTGTCTTTGGCGCGCATGGCTGTCTTCATATCTTCGCTTATTTGTGTCTTGAGCGACACGGCAGAAACCGGAGTATTAATAGAGCTTTGGTGGCAACATCTGGTTGCGCAGGCGGCGATGCGTGCGCTTTACAGCAGCAGCAGCTTTACGCTTGCGTTCCCAAGTGGGCTTCTCGTAGAATTCGCGGGCACGCAATTCGGTCAACAGACCGGTCTTTTCAATAATGCGCTTGAAACGGCGCAGAGCAACGTCAAACGGCTCATTCTCTTTAACACGTACATTAGACATGGAAAGCAGCTCTCCTCAAGGGGTGTTCGGAAAAAGGGTGCTATTCTAGCCACCAAGCTATTTTTAATCAACGACTTTTATGCTTATTTTAGGAATTGAATCCTCATGCGACGAAACCGGTGTCGCACTTTACGATACTGAGCAAGGCCTGCGCAGCCATGCGCTGCATTCTCAAGTCGCTATGCACGCCGAATACGGCGGCGTCGTGCCGGAACTCGCCTCGCGCGACCACATCCGCCGCGCCCTGCCGCTGACGCAAAAAGTCTTGCATGATGCCGGGGTAACGCTTCAAGACATCGATGCCATCGCCTATACCCAAGGCCCCGGCTTGGCAGGTGCACTGTTGGTGGGTACCAGTATTGCGGAATCCTTAGCTTTTGCGCTCAATATTCCGGCGCTTGGCGTGCATCATCTGGAAGGCCATCTGCTTTCACCATTATTAGAAGATAACCCTCCGGCCTTTCCGTTTATTGCGCTACTCGTTTCTGGTGGTCACACGCAGATCATGCGCGTCGGTGGCATCGGCGACTACGAACTACTGGGTGACACCTTGGATGACGCAGCTGGCGAAGCTTTCGACAAAACCGCCAAGCTTCTGGGTTTGGGCTATCCAGGCGGAGCGGCGGTTTCCAAACTGGCCGATACGGGTGATGCGACACGCTTCAAACTGCCACGTCCGATGCTCAACAGCGGCGACCTTGATTTCAGCTTCAGCGGCCTGAAAACCGCGGTGCTGACTTTAGTCAACAACCATCAACCCTTGGACGAAGCTACCCGCGCCGACATCGCCAGCGCCTTTCAACAAGCGGTGGTCGAGGTCATTTCCAAAAAATGTATGGCCGCGCTCAAGCAATGCAAATTGAAACAACTAGTGGTGTCTGGTGGCGTGGGTGCCAACCGTCAGCTCCGTGCCGCTTTGACCAGCGCCGCACAGAAACAAGGCGCGGAAGTGTTTTATCCAAGATTAGAGTTTTGCACTGACAACGGTGCCATGATCGCCTTCGCCGGCGCGATGCGGATGAAGAACATCAAGGCTGGC
>JAIOOY010000022.1 GCA_021414145.1 Methylophilales bacterium
TAAAGATGCTGCCGTAGCCTAAGGATTCGCCCTTGGCGATTTTTCTTACCGAAATGATGCGTGAAGTCAGTTGCATCACTGACCGCAATGGAGTCTCCGGCTGAAACAAGGGGTCTGCGCCGTACAGCATGATGCCCGGCCTCGCCCAGTCGCTGTGCGCGTTTTTCCACCCCAGAATGGCGGCGGAATTGGCGAGGCTGACAGTTGGTTGCTTGATCTCTTTGATGGCTTGTTGAAAAACCGTGATCTGCTGGCTGGTATGGGATGAACTTAGGTTATCCGCATTCGCAAAATGGCTCATCAACACTACATTGGCGACATTAGGATGTTTGCTCAAGCGTTCATATGTTGTTGCGAACTCAGAAGGCGCTAAACCCGCTCTATGCATGCCGCTATCCATCTTCAGCCAAACCTGCAGGGGTTGTTCGAGCTTGCTTGATAACAAGACTTCTACCTGCCACTGATGATGGATGACGATCCATAAATCATTCGTCACGATCTCGGGCAACTCTGCAGCTTCAAAAAAACCCTCCAACAGCAAAATCGGTTGCTTGATGCCCGCCTGCCTAAGCTCTAACGCCTCTTCAATCGCTGCGACGGCAAAGCCATCGGCCTCGTTCTCTATCGCTTGGGCGCATTGCACTGCACCGTGCCCGTAACCATTGGCTTTGATGACCGCCAGCGCCTTGCCACCGTGATGATGCTTGGCAACACGGTAGTTATGGCGAAACGCATCCAAACGGATGTGGGCAACGGCTGGACGGCTCATGATTTATATCAAATGGCTTAGGCGCTGATTAACTGGTGCTTTAATTGATGACTACTAGGTACCTTATTGTAACGGCTGAGATTCAAATCGTCGCACCTAATCGCCGTGGGTTGATTCGCCATCAAATCCGCCAGTACCTGACCAGAACCGCAAGCCATGGTCCAGCCTAGCGTGCCATGACCCGTGTTGAGCCATACGTTGCTATAGGAGGCTGATGCCTTGCCTATAATCGGCGTGCCATCCGGGGTCATCGGGCGCAGTCCTGTCCAGAACAGGGATTTTGATACGTCACCTCCATTGGGGAATAGGCCATTGAGCACCATTTCCAATGTTTCGCGACGACGCGGATTCAAGCTCAGGTCAAACCCTGCCAGCTCTGCCATTCCACCCACGCGAATGCGATCATCAAAACGTGTGATAGCCACCTTGTAAGTCTCGTCCATCACCGTAGAAATAGGCGCAGCCGCTGAATCAAGCACGGGCACGGTCAATGAATATCCTTTCACGGGATACACCGGTATCTGCAAACCCAACCCCTGCATCAGCGCGCGCGTGTAGCTGCCGAGAGCAACAACATATTGATCTGCCTGTAGCGTCTCAATGCCAGCATCGGCGCTGATTTCCACGCCACTCAGCTTGTTGTTGCTGGTGATTAAGCGATCGATCGTCACATCCTGGCGGAATTTCACGCCCAGCTTTTGTGCTTCTTTCGCTAAATTAGTGGTGAATAGTTGGCAGTCGCCCGTTTCATCTCCCGGCAATCTCAAACCGCCCAACAATTGGTCTTTTACCAAAGCTAAAGCGGGTTCAACACGGGCGCAACCGTCCGGGTCAAGATGCTCGAACGGCACACCCATACGACTTAGAACAGCGATATCTTTGGCTTCTGCGTCTAACTGCTTTTGTGTGCGGAAAACCTGCAATGTGCCTTGTGTGCGGCCTTCATAGCTGATGCCGGTACTGGCGCGTAGCTCACGGATACAGTCACGGCTATATTCTGCCAAACGCACCATGCGTTCTTTGTTGATGTCGTAACGCTTGCCAGTACAGTTGCGCAATAGCTTAAGCGTCCATTGAATTTGCCAAAGGGTTAAATCTGATTTGATTGCCAACGGCGCATGGCGTTGAAACAACCACTTCAAGGCCTTCATCGGCACGCCTGGTGCCGCCCAAGGTGCGGCATATCCCGGTGAGATCTGTCCGGCATTGGCAAAACTGGTTTCTAGCCCGGGCGCTGGCTGGCGATCTATGACCGTCACCTCAAAACCTTGCTTCGCCAGATAATAAGCACTTGTGACACCGACAACCCCAGAACCCAATACGAGTACGCGCATGATGCTTCCTTGAGAAATTGACAATGACAGT
>JAIOOY010000093.1 GCA_021414145.1 Methylophilales bacterium
CGCGCAAAAACATCAAAGTCACGATCCGCTCAACACTATCTCCTCAGCCAAGCGCCTGATGGGGCGAGGCTTGAAAGATATTGACGCATCACATCTGCCTTATCGCTTTGTGGATGCGCCGGGTATGGTGCAAATCAATACTGTCGCTGGTATCAAAAGCCCGGTCGAAATTTCTGCCGAAATCCTCAAAAACCTCAAATCCCGAGCCGAGAAATCGTTGGGTGGTGAGTTGGTGGGCGCGGTGATTACTGTGCCTGCCTATTTTGACGATGCGCAGCGCCAAGCCACCAAAGACGCGGCGACACTCGCCGGACTCAATGTATTGCGTCTACTCAATGAGCCTACTGCCGCTGCCGTGGCTTATGGTTTGGATAATGGCTCGGAAGGCGTATATGTGATTTATGACCTCGGTGGCGGTACCTTCGATGTTTCGATTTTGCGCTTAAGCAAAGGCGTGTTCGAGGTGTTGGCGACCAATGGCGATTCAGCCTTGGGGGGTGACGATTTCGACCGCCGCATCTATTGCTGGATATTGGAACAAGCCAAGTTGTCACTACTCTCACCGGAAGACAACGCACACCTGCTGACCAAAGCACGTGAGGCCAAAGAATGGCTCACCGACCATCCTGAGGCGCAAATCACCTGCGTATTGGCTAAACGTGAAGTGTTGGACATTACACTCACCACGGATACCTTCAAGCAGCTCACCGAAACGCTGGTCAGTAAAACCATCACGCCGCTAAAAAAAGCACTGCGCGATGCCAAGCTGACTGTTGCGGATATACAAGGCGTGGTGATGGTGGGGGGTGCGACCAGGATGCCGCAGATTCAGCACGCTGTATCCGAGTTTTTTGGTCGTGAACCATTGACCAATCTAGACCCGGATAAAGTGGTGGCACTGGGAGCAGCGATACAAGCCAATGTGCTGGCGGGTAATAAGAGCGAAGACGATTTGCTGTTGTTGGACGTGGTGCCGCTGTCCTTGGGACTGGAAATGATGGGAGGCTTGGTAGAAAAAGTCATCCCGCGCAATTCCACACTCCCCATCGCCCGCGCCCAGGAATTCACCACCTATAAGGATGGCCAGACCGCTATGAGCATTCATGTGGTGCAAGGTGAAAGAGAATTAGTCACCGATTGCCGTTCGCTGGCACGTTTTGAGCTGCGCGGTATTCCTCCGATGGCCGCCGGTGCAGCGCGGATTCGTGTCACTTTTCAGGTAGATGCCGATGGCTTGCTGGCAGTGTCTGCGCGTGAGCAGACGACAGGTGTTGCAGCCAACATCACGGTCAAGCCTTCGTACGGGCTGGAAGAGGGTGAAATTGCCAAGATGTTGCAAGCTTCATTCACCTATGCCAATGAAGACAAAGACGCACGGGCATTGCGTGAGTTGCAAGTGGAAGCCGATCAGCTCATACAAGCAATTACAGGGGCTTTAGAGCAAGATGGCGCATTGTTGAACGCGACGGAATTGGCTGACATACAACAAAAAACCGCACAACTGAAAGCTGCTTATGCAGATCGCAGTGCCTTGAAACAGGCCACTGAGGCGCTCAACCAAGCGACCGAAGAGTTTGCCTCACGGCGCATGAACCAAACGGTGCAAAAGGCTTTAACCGGACAAAAATTAGAGGAAATCGGCTAATGCCAAAAATCATCGTACTTCCTCACATCGAACTGTGCCCGGAAGGCACTGTGCTGGAAGCCGCAAGCGGGAAATCTATCTGCGATATCTTGCTCGAAAACGACGTGGACATTGATCACGCTTGTGATCAAGCTTGTGCCTGCACTACATGCCACGTCATCGTGCGCGAAGGTTATCAAACACTGAATGAAGCCACAGAAGCCGAGGAGGATTTGCTGGATAAGGCATGGGGCTTGGAGCCTTTTTCAAGGCTGTCTTGCCAAGCGATGGTGGGAACGGCAGATTTGGTGATCGAAATCCCCAAGTATTCCATCAATATGGCTAAAGAAGGCAAACACTAGGCTAGGCTTCATTTCGACTGTAAACCTCTGATTCTTTTATTGACATCAACGGAATAGGGTGGTCAACTAGCACTGAGTTTCGGGAAAATATTCCACCTAGAGAAGAACGCATCCCAAGAAGCTTGTTCGAGCAAGTAACCAAAAGATTTATCCAATAATCAATGAGGAGAAAGCCATGAAACGCAGCTTATTTAAAGCGCTTCTGGCCGGTAGTTTGGTGGCGGGATTCTTGTCCGCTCCGGTATCGGCAGGGGAGCAAATCGAAACATTCAAAAGTACTCTTAGCACGGTGTCTCAAGACATGCTTAACAAAGCATCCAAAGATGCCAACAACTGGTTGCACGTCAACGGAAACTACAGCAACAACCGTTTTTCTCCCGCAACTCAGATCAATGCAGGCAATGTAGGTCAACTGAAACCAGCCTATGTGTTCCAAACTGCCGTGTTGGAATCCATGGAAACCGCACCATTGGTAGTTGGTGGGGTTATGTATCTCACTACTTCCTATAACCATGTGTATGCCATAGACGCGGCAACGGGCAAGGAATACTGGCACTACACTCACAAGATGGGCCCAATTACTACCTATTGCTGTGGACCAAATAACCGCGGTGTGGCGATGTATGGTGACACTCTGTTCATGGGTACGTTGGATGCCAAACTGGTTGCGTTAGATGCCAAGACCGGTGAGGTGAAGTGGGAAACCCAGATCGCCGATCCTGAGCTAGGCTATAGCGAAACTATGGCACCAACCGTGGTCGATGGCAAAGTGCTGATTGGTACCAACGGCGGTGAGTATGGTATTCGCGGCTTTGTGAAAGCTTATGATGCTGAAAGTGGTGATCTGCTATGGAACTTCAATTCCACACCAGAAAATTCTGTAGGTGTATGGGCAACACACGACGCAACTGGTCGTGATATGCACCGTGACATCGCCGCAGAAAAGGCCGCGCTTGGCAAGATGGGCGACCCCTATAGAACTTTAGGGGGTGGCGTGTGGATGACCCCAGCGGTAGATTTGGCTACGCGTACCGTGTTCTTCGTGGCGGGCAATCCTTCACCTGACTTGGATGGTTCCATCCGTCCGGGCGACAATCTGTACACCAACTCTATGGTGGCGGTGAGCTTGGATACTGGCGCTTACAAGTGGCACTCACAGTACATTGCTCATGACGTGTGGGATTTGGACGCAGTCAGTCCACCAATTTTGGTGGATGCTATGGATGCCAATGGCAAGATGATTCCTGCCGTGATTCATGGCGGCAAGACCGGTCATGTGTATGTGCATGACCGTGCTACAGGCAAGCTGATTCGTTTTTCCGAGGCTATGGTGCCACAAGAAAATATGTGGGTACTCCCAACCAAAGAAGGCGCACGTATGTTGCCAGGCGCTAACGGCGGTGTGGAATGGTCACCAATGGCCTACAGCCCGAACACTGGCTATAGCTATGCCATGAACCTGCACCAACCTATGACTTATCACGTTGAGTCTTCACCCTATCCAGGTGGCAAGCTATGGTTGGGTGGCGCATTCAAGGCGATTGCCGAAGAAGAGCAATGGGGTAACCTGACGGCGGTGGATGTCAATACCGGCAAGATTACTTGGCAAGTCAAGACCGAGCAACCGATGATAGGCGGCGTGTTGGCCACCGCTGGTAATTTAGTATTTACTGGCGAAGGCAACGGCCTGTTCAAGGCTTATGATGCCAAGAGTGGCGCGGTGTTGTGGCAATTCAATTGTGGCGCCGGCGTTAATGCGCCACCAGTGACGTTCACCGTAGGTGGCAAACAGTATGTTGCCGTGGCTGCTGGCGGTAACGTGCAGTTGAATTTCAAACGCGGCAACTCTGTGTTTGTGTTCGCACTGCCTTAAGCTTTTTGATGTAAGGTCAACGGCCGCCTATGGCGGCCGTTTTCTCGTGTATTGTCGTTATTTTAGGAACTTGCCATGATGCTTTACCGCTTGCTTCTCGCTGCAATCTGGTTAGTCGTTATCCCGGTACTGGCCGACGAGATTTCCCCTGTAGTTAAAGAAAAAGCTGCTATCTGTATGGCTTGTCACGGTATAGATGGCAATTCCAGTAACCCCAAATATCCTTCGCTGGCGGGGCAAAAAAGCACCTATTTGTATCTGCAACTCAAGGATTTCATGCAAGGTCGCCGCAGTGATCCGGAAATGAGTACTATGGCAGCGACCATCACCGACAAAGCTGAAGCTTTGGAACTCGCTAAATACTTTAGCAGCTTACCGGCTTTTCAACGTGACACTAGAGCGCCAGATGCTTTTCAGCCTGCTGCGGACAAGATTTCCGTGGGCAAGGCTCTCTACGAAAAAACTATTTGTGCTATGTGTCACGGTGACGCTTTCACCGGTATGGGGGATGTGCCACGGGTGAAAGGACAACAACCTCTCTATGTGATGAAGCAACTCAAAGACTTTCGTGATGGCAAACGCACTAATGACGGCGGTTCGATGAAGGGGGCATTGGGACCGCTTACCGACGAAGAAATCGAAAGCCTGATGCACTTCATCGCCGCACAATGAAAGATACCATCATGATTAAACTACTCATTATATTGCTGACCATATGTTCAGTCGCCGCTCACGCCGAAGATAACCTCAACCGCACCATGCTCAAGGCTGCAGAGTCAGGTGATGTCGCAACTGTACAAAATGCGCTGGATAAAGGTATAGGGGTCAATGCGCTGACGCGCAAGGACGGTACTGGACTCAACCTTGCCGCCAAGGGTGGACATGTTGAGGTGGTAAAGTTGTTGCTAGAGCATGACGCAGCCGTCAATTCGCGCGATGTGATGCGAGTCACCCCGCTCATCGCCGCCGCATTTGGAGGGCACGTGGAAATCGTGAATATGCTGTTGGCAAAAAATGCCGACGTAGCCGTGCGCGACAATACCGACAAAACTGCGCTGGATTATGCTGCTGGAAATGGTAACCCCGACATCGTGCGCATGTTGCTGGATAAAGGTGCCAATGCTAACGACACTAGCCTCAACGGTGTTACGCCATTGATGTGGGCCGCAGCAAGTGGCGATGTCGCTGTTATTCAGATGTTGTTAGATAAAGGTGCGGACAAATCGTTGTCAGATGATCATGGTATGACCGCATATGCTTATGCGGTGCAGGGTAAACAACAGGCAGCAATAAAGTTACTGGCGAATTAGCACAAAACTAAATATTAGGTATTAAGCCTCGGCATGAATACCGGTATTCTGCCTCACATACAGCTCTTCCCATTTTCGCATTGCGCGCTTATCTTTAGTCAGCAGAGAGAAAAAAATCACCATCAAGAACCCTAGTGGGATGGAAATGATGCCGGGGTTTTTTAGGCGGAACCAGGGTTTTTCTAGGCCGATAAAACTGGTGGTTTGGCTGCTGTAACGAGCTAAATCTTCTTCTGCTTTTTTGATGGTTTTTTGCTGGCGCAGGATATCGCGGTTGATACCTTCTACGGCTTCTTGGCTGCGGATTCTAGTGAGAAGATCTTGCAGCGCGGCAATTTTTTCTGGTGCACTTTTTTGCGCTTTGCTGGCGGGTTTGGCGGCCTCAAATTTTTGGCAACTGGTGAACACTTCACACCATAATCCTTCGCTGATTTTGGCATCTGTGGCTGGTTTGGCGGGAGTGCCATGCAACACGGCATTGGCATCGGCGACGATTTTTTGCGGGTAGCTCATGTTGGGCGATACCATGACCAAAGCCACGGTGGAGAACGCGCCGACCAGCATACCGACGACGATACCGGTGGTGTTACATCGCTTCCAATACAGAGTAAGAATCACTGCGGGAAGGTTGCTGGCGGCGGCTACTGCGAAAGCCATGCCTACCAAGTGCGCGACATTTTGGCCTTTGGCGAGGATACCGATGACGATGGCCGTAGCACCCACCACTACAGAAGCGATACGCGCCGCGTTGATTTGTTCCGATTGGCTGGCGTGGCTGCCCTTGATGACTCCAACGTATAGATCATGGGCGATGGCCGAAGCTGAGGCCAGCACCAAGCCTGCTACTACGGCGACGATGGTGGCAAATGCGACCGCCGCCACGAAGGCGAGTAGAAAGTTGCCCAATAGCGAATCCGCGCCTCCTCCTAAGTATTGTGCGAGCAAGGGTGCGGCCATGTTGCCGCCTTTGTCCATGTCGGCAATCACGTCCGAGCCTACGTTCATGGCGGCACCTAAGCCTAGGAACAAAGTCAGCATATAAAAACCGCCTATGATCCCCATTGCCCACAGCACCGATTTGCGTGCCGAAGCGGCATCAGGCACAGTGAAAAAGCGCATCAGAATGTGCGGCAAACCTGCAGTGCCAAATACTAGTGCCATGCCTAGGCTGATTTGATCTATCGGGTCTTTCAGGTAAAGGCCCGGTTCCAGAAAGCGTTGGCCTAGTTCTTGTGGCGACATATTGGCGGCGGCATCCCCTAACAATTTGGCGACTTGTGCTTGTATCTTGGGGCTATCTACTGCAGCTTGCAGAAAAGCGGGTAGGCTGAATCCGTAAGGCGCCCACACTAAGGCTACCAGAATCAGTGCGGCGGTGACCAGCAGCACTGCTTTGACGATCTGCACCCAAGTGGTGGCGACCATGCCGCCGAATACCACGTAGGCCAGCATCAGCGTGCCGACAGCAATGACCGAGACTTCATAGTCTATGCCGATAAGAGTTTTGACCAGCACGCCGCCGCCCACCATTTGGGCGGTGAGGTAGACGATGGAGACGGTAACGGTGGATATAGCGGCGAGGATGCGCGCTTTTTTGGGGTCATTGCGGAATGCCAGAATATCGCCCAGCGTGAATTTGCCTATATTGCGACACGGTTCGGCGATGACCAGTAGTACCGTGACGAAGGCCACCAGAAAGCCTACTGAATACATGAAGCCGTCGTAGCCATACAGCGAAATCAGGCCAGCGACACCCAAGAACGAGGCGGCGGAAAGATAATCTCCAGCAATCGCCCAGCCGTTCTGCAAGCCGGAAATGGAGCGCCCTGCAGCATAGAATTCGCTGGTGGAATGCACACGCCTAGCCGCCCACCAAGTGATGGCCATGGTGATGGCGATGATGGTACTGAATACTAGGAAAGTTAGCCATTTCCACTGTACTGCTACTGCGCCGTCGGCGGCGAGAGCTATGGTGCTGGTGAGTGCTAAAGCAAGGCCTACTAATTTACTCATGATGCAAGAGCTTGTGCGCTTCACCACAAAGTGCTTGCGCCATGGGGTCAAACACGCGGTTGGCGAATTTCACGTAGGCCACAGCGATGATGCCCACCACGACGAATTGCGACAGGGCGAAAACAATGCCGACGTTAAGCACCCCCCATACCTTAATCCGTAGCACATCCTGAAAATAGGCAGTACCAATAGGCAGCAAAAAGTAGTAGATGGCGGCCAGCAGTAACAGCGACCACAAAAAACGCATTTTGACTTTATGTAGGCGCTGAAAGCTCGGTGTAGCTTCTACAGCACACCAGTCAATATTAGTGATGATGCCCGCCTTCTCCGTGGGTATGCCCATGCTCGATTTCTTCTTTGGTGGCAGGACGTATGCCTTTCACCGTGCATTTGAAGTGCAAGCGTTCACCCGCCCAGGGATGGTTGCCATCTACTACCACCTTACCGTCAGCGATGTCGGTAATGGTGTAGAGGATTACGTCGCCGCTGGCATCTTCACCTTCAAACTGCATGCCGACTTCCAATTTGTCGGCGGGGAATGCACTGGCAGGCTCGATCTGCACTAACTCCTCGTCGTATTCGCCAAATGCGTCTTCTGACTCTAGGGTGATTTCCAAACTGTCACCGATTTCTTTGCCGTGTAGTTCTTCTTCCACCTTAGGGAAAATTCCGTCAAAGCCGCCATGCAGATAGCTCACAGGTTTTTCGCTTACTTCCAGAATGCTGCCGTCACTGTTACGCAGTTCGTAAATAATTGAAACCACGGTTTTGGTGGCGATTTTCATATTAAGTCCTTAATCAGTTGTAATGTTTCTGCGGCGTGACCTTTGGCGCTGATGCCATAGAGTGCATGCCGCACGGTGCTGGTTTTATCAATCACAAAGGTGGAGCGCACAATGCCCATTTTACGCACCCCTTCCTTTTCTTTCTCCTGCCACACTCCATACTTTTCGCACACTCGGCCTTCTACGTCAGCCAGCAATTGCACGGCTAGTCCATGTTTGTCACGAAAATCGGCGTGACTCATACAGTCGTCGCGCGAGATGCCGAGTACGACGGTATTCAAACTGGCGAATTCTTCTTCCAAGTCGCTGAACTCTATGGATTCTAGCGTGCAACTAGGGGTATCGTCTTTAGGATAAAAATAAAGCACGACGTTTTTACCCTTCAAGCTGGATAGTTTTAACGGCACCATATCTGCGTCAGGAAGAGTGAAATCGGGCGCGTGAACGCCAATTTGCAGCATAAAAGGCCTTTGGTAGATTGAGTGACTTCATTCTAAACCATTTCCAGCGAGCCCACGCAAGCGCTATGATGGGGGCATGAAATTGACCATGACACCCCAACAGTTTTTAAGCGAATACTGGCAAAAAAAACCCTTGCTCATACGCCAGGCTTTTCCTGATTTTGATGATTTGCTCACATCCAACGAGCTGGCCGGATTGGCATGTGAAGAAGATGCGCAATCGCGACTGGTTTTGAAGCAACGTGGGCAGTGGAAGCTTGAGACAGGACCGTTTGCAGAGTCGCGGTTTACTAAGTTGCCAAAAAAGGACTGGACATTGCTGGTACAGGGGATCAACCATTTTGTTCCAGAAGCTATGGATTTGTTGCAGCAATTCAACTTTATCCCTAGTGCGCGACTAGACGATTTGATGGTGAGTTATGCGCCGGATGGAGGCGGGGTGGGGCCGCATTTTGATTCCTACGACGTTTTTTTATTGCAAGGCCAAGGTCAACGTTTATGGCGTATTAGCGAGCAAACGGATAGAACTTTAGTCAAAGATGCGCCGCTCAAAATATTGCAGAATTTTCAAACCCAGCAAGAGTGGTTGCTTGAGCCCGGAGACATGCTATACCTGCCGCCACAATATGCCCATTGGGGCATCGCGGTGGGTGAGTGCATGACTTATTCCATAGGTTTTAGAGCACCTGCTGCGCAGGAACTGGTGACAGAATTTCTGGGATTTTTACAGGAACATGTGCAATTACAAGGCCTGTATGAGGATCCTGATTTGCAAATACCAATGCATCCAGCGGAAATCTCGGCACAGATGGTGGGGAAGGTAGCCACCATGTTTAAGGCCATTGCTTGGCAGAACCAGGACGTAGCGCATTTTCTAGGACAGTATCTGACTGAGCCTAAGACGCACATTCTTTTCACATCACCGCGACGACTCAGTTTCGATAAGTTCTGCGCGCGCTTGGCGCTTGAAGGTGTTTGTTTAGCGCTGACTAGTCAGATGTTGTTTTATGGAGACATGGTGTTTATCAATGGTGAATGTGTGGAGGTTGAATTAGTAGCGCAACCCCTGTTGCAACAACTTGCGAACGCACGCTTTCTGCCACCAATTAAAACACCATCCGACGACCTTGCAAGGTTTTTATACCAGTGGTATCAGGCGGGTTATGTGTTATTTCGCTAATAAAGCGGCGTAAGCGCAAAAAACACTGGTGTTTTTTTTTAATGGTGTATAAAATCAGTGCCTTCGGAAGACCCCTTTGTAATCTGCTTGTAGTGCTGGGTTGTTTCAAGGGGCCGATAATAATTTTTTGCAACTACTCTTAAGGAAATAAAATGATCCGCTCCGCTCTGTTCGCTGCTCTGTTGGCTCTGGCTTTAACCGCTTGTGGTCAAAAGGCTGAAGAAGCCGCTCCTGCACCTGCTGCTGAGGCACCTGCTGCTGCTCCTGCTGCTGACGCTGCTGCTGCTCCTGCTGAAGCTGCTCCTGCTGCTGACGCCGCTGCTGCTCCTGCTGAAGCTGCTCCTGCTGCTCCTGCTGAAGAAAAGAAGTAATCTAGTCTTTTCGACAAGCAAAAAAGCCGACTTCGTGTCGGCTTTTTTGCTTAACCAAAAGCTAAATTACTTAGCAGCTTCAGCTGGAGCAGCTTCAGCTGGAGCAGCAGGTGCCTCAGCAGCAGGTGCAGGTGCAGGAGCAGCTTCAGCTGGAGCAGCAGCAGCGTCAGCAGCTGGAGCAGCAGGTGCCTCAGCAGCAGGAGCAGGAGCGGCTTCTTCAGCCTTTTGACCACAAGCGGTTAAAGCCAGAGCCAACAGAGCAGCGAACAGAGCGGAGCGGATCATTTTATTTCCTTAAGAG
>JAIOOY010000094.1 GCA_021414145.1 Methylophilales bacterium
GCTGGTTTGGGTAATGGTAGTGAGTAAAATATCGGGGCCTGAGACGAGTGAGCCTTCTGTCACCTGTATACGCCCTGTCACCCCGGAAATTGGTGCCGCAACAGCGGTA
The DNA here is from genome assembly GCA_021414145.1 of Methylophilales bacterium. GTDB lineage: Bacteria > Pseudomonadota > Gammaproteobacteria > Burkholderiales > Methylophilaceae > CAILHX01. Next base: position 110 of record JAIOOY010000094.1, read on the forward strand.
TAGCTAAGATTACGTCGGGCATCGCTCATCTGCGCCTGAGCAGACTTCACCGCTGCCGCCGATATTTGTTCGCTGGACACGGCATCGTCATAATCCTTTTGTGAAATAGCTTTGGCCTCTATCAAAGGCTTCAACCGCTCCACATCGCGCATGGCTTGTGCATGTTTTGCCTCTGCACTTGCAATGTCTGCCTCTGCACGTGCCAACGCAGCTTGGTATGGGGCTGGGTCTATGGTGAACAAAGATTGCCCCGCCTTCACCACCGCGCCTTCGACATAATTCCGTCTCAGTAACACACCCGTTACCCGCGCCCTAACTTCAGCATCACGAATGCCCGCGATCTGTCCGGTGTATTCCATGCTTACATCAACCGATTGCGGATTTATTTCTTGCACTGTCACCTCAGGGGTCGGCATCTGCATACCTCCGTGGGCTGGGGCTTCATCTTTGGGTTTACATGCAATCAGCGCCAAGGCTATAGCAATAGTTGAAAGCGACTTCAATACTTTGTGTTGGTACGTAAAAATCATGGTTTAGCCCTTGAGTTTCGTATAAATTTCTTGCGAGAAGATTTTAAATCGTGCTAATCTTACATACATTCACGCATGTATGTAAAGTGAATTTTTTATAGTAATTCAAGTAAGAAAATTATGGTTAGACGTACCAAAGAAGACGCAGAAATCACCCGCAATCGCCTTTTGGATGCCGCTGAAACGGTATTCAATGCAAAGGGTGTCGCGCGTACTTCTCTCGCAGAAATTGCACAAGCTGCTGATGTGACGCGCGGGGCTGTATATTGGCATTTCAAGAACAAAGCTGACGTGTTTCACGCCATGCTGGAGCGCGTGAAAATGCCCATGGACGAGATGATAGAACAGCTAGGCAGCACCTCATCCAAAGATTCACTAAGATTCCTGCACATAGCTGCCGTCAGCATTTTGAAGCGCATCGTATCGGATGCCCAGACCCGGCGCGTATTCGACATCGTCCACCATAAATGTGAATTGGTAGATGACATGGCGATTGCCGGAGAACGCCGTCTGGAAAGCCGCAAAGAATGCCTGCAACACATCGAACAAGACATCCAGTCCGCCGTACAACAAGGCGCTCTACCATCAACCATCAACACCCACAGCGCAGCAATTGGGCTACATTCCCTGATAGATGGGCTAATCTCTAACTGGGTCATGCATCCGGATTCATTTTCTTTAGGGGACGAGGCGGAGTTTCTGATTAGCACTTACCTGATAGGGCTTAGGGGAAAGCCTGCCTAATTGTTTCTTAAATCTACCAATTGCCGCTAATCAAGGTCATGCTCACATATCAGAATCTTATGTAGATGCCTGGTACACAAGAGAGCTAAATTGATCCGGCAGAACCAAAAACGGTCTCATTAAATTCTTTTTCGATACAGCTGGCTTTTTCTACCGCCATGTTTAGGCATGCTTTGGCCTCCTCGCGCGCCTCAGACGAGAGACAGTGTTCAATCAACTGCATCAATCTCTCCTCAGTCAACATATCAGCGGCAATAACATGGGGCCAGCCGATTGCCCTTGCTTGAGCCAAGACTTTTGCCCCGCCTGCAATGGGGTCAATGACCACTGGTGGAATTCCATTTCGTAACGCGTAGACCATACCGTGCAACCTTGTAGTGACGAGTGTATCTAGATTTGCAATTAAGGATTCTACAACCGGTTCGGCGGGTGAATCCAAATCTAGACTTTCTATTTCTGTGCTTATTGCGACCAATCCAACTTTTAAACGCTTGAGTACAAGTTGAAGGATTTTTGTCACTTGGTCATGTCTCTGGACGTTGCCATATTCTTGTTGGGGATGCACAAGGCATATCCCAACAACAGGAAAACTCCGCGTAGGAGCGAGAAAAGCCATATCGGCACGGGCATTGAGAACCGAATCACGCTCAATCAGAATATCGAATGGATTCCATACTGATAGGTCTTCAATCATTGAAAGATTGAGACCAACCTTCGAGCAATTTGAAAAAGCCGGTGATGATAAATTCTCACCCTCCCACATAGCTCGCCACACTGGACCACAAACCGCGATCAGATGTGTGAACGAAGCGTCAATAGCCAACAGCGGAGTTAGGTAATCTTTGCTATTTCGTATTGGTGATGCTAGATATGGGGCAACCACGTAGGTACCCTCTTTAGCCGTAATCCAACGTATTGTCTGTTGAAGCGCTTCTACGTCACCAATAGTAGAAAACCATCCTACTAACAAGCACCGGGGGTTGGTGGCCAATACCACTGCTAGCACCAAACCCAAAGGGTTGCACTATTCTTCAACTTCATCCGCATGTCCACGACGACGCACACGCACACCCTCGGCCAGAACATCTAGCAACATCAACGTGTCTTCCCAGCCCAAACATGCATCGGTGATAGACTTTCCGTATTCCAACGTGCAACCTGGCGTGTGATCCTGGCGCCCCTCTTGTAGATGTGACTCGACCATCACACCCATAATACGATCGTCACCATGGGCGAGTTGATCAGCCACGTCCTTGGCCACTTCCATCTGCAACTGATATTGCTTTTGGCTGTTGGCGTGGCTGCAATCTATCATCACCTTCGCGCCAAGTCCTGCACCCGATAAACCTTTACAGGCAGCTTCAACATTGGCGGCATCGTAGTTGGGGATTTTTCCGCCGCGCAGTATCAGGTGACAGTCCTCATTGCCAGAAGTGGAAATGATTGCAGAATGACCTTCCTTGGTCACCGACAAGAAATGATGTGGGCTGGCAGCGGCTTTGATAGCATCAATGGCAATTCGGATATTGCCATCGGTACCATTCTTAAAGCCCACCGGACAAGACAAACCGGATGCCAACTCGCGATGGATTTGCGATTCCGTAGTGCGCGCGCCGATAGCACCCCAACTCACCAAATCGGCAGTGTATTGCGGCGTGATGGTATCTAGGAACTCAATGCCGGCAGGCATTCCCAACTCATTAACATCTAGCAAGAACTTACGGGCCAGTTCCAAGCCTTCATTAATTTTGAAGCTTCCATCAAGATACGGGTCGTTAATCAAGCCTTTCCAACCGACCGTGGTACGCGGTTTTTCAAAGTAGACGCGCATCACAATAAGCAAATCTTGGCTAAGACGATCTCGCTCGGCAATCAGTCGACGCGCGTATTCCAGTCCAGCTTTAGGGTCGTGAATGGAACATGGACCAATAATTACCAACAAACGATCATCGGCATTGTGCAGAATGCGGTGTATGGCTGTGCGGGTAGAGAGGATATTCTTGGTTGTGGCGGGAGTTTCTTGCAATTGGGCGAGCAATTCCGAAGGCGGCGTAAGCTCCTTGATTTCGATGATACGCACATCATCCGTGGCCAGTTTTTCTGGGCTTTTTTCTACAGTGGTCATAATTCTTCTAATGCTTTCAAAAACCGCGCATTTTCTTGCGCTAGGCCGATACTGACTCGTAAATACTCTGGCATTCCATAGTTAGCAACCGGACGAACAATCACGCCCTTTTGCAACAATCCTTGATACACATCAGCCGCATTGCCGACGCGCACACTGACAAAGTTACCAAAAGAGGGAATGAAGTCCAGCCCCAATCGCTTTAAACCCTGCGTGATCTGCATCATACCCGCTGTGTTCAGGGCACGGCTACGTGCTACAAACTCATCATCCGCCAATGCCGCTACAGCTGCCGCTTGCGCCACACTGTTCACATTAAACGGTTGACGCACACGGTTCATCAGGTCGGCAATACTCGTACTCGCCAACGCAAAACCCACACGCAACCCAGCAAGTCCATAGGCCTTGGACAAGGTGCGCGAAATCACCAGATTATCAAAAGATTTAAGCCACTCAACACTACTAGACTTCAAATCATCCGCCAGATACTCGTCATAAGCTTCGTCCAGCACCACTAGCACGTTCTTGGGAACATCCTTTAAAAAACTGTACAACTCTGCCCTATTCAGCAACGTACCTGTGGGATTGTTTGGGTTAGCAATCCATATCACGCGGGTATTTGGAGTAATCGCCGCAGTCATGGCAATGAGGTCGTGCCCATAATCCTTGGCTGGAGTCACCACGCCTTCTGCCCCCACCGCTTGGGTCACCAATGGATACACCGCAAAAGCATGCTGCGAATACACTGCTTGCGTTTCTGTAGTCAAAAATGCTCGCGCTACCAATTCCAGTACATCGTTGGAGCCATTTCCTAACACAATTTGCGACATGTCTACGCCGAACTTGTTGGCAATAGCCTGCTTGAATGCAAAGCCATTACCATCAGGATAACGTGCCACATCTTGCAATGCGCCCTCCATCGCCTCAAGCGCCTTGGGACTGATACCCAAAGGATTCTCGTTGGAGGCCAGCTTAACAATACTCGCCTCCTCCAAACCTAGTTCGCGTGCAAGCTCAGAAATAGGCTTGCCCGGCTGGTAAGGCGCGATAGATTTTACATAGTCAGGAGCTAAATCGTAGATCATTCAATATTCCAAAAATAAAAATGCGGCTACTCGCCGCTTAGTTATTGACATTTTACCTTAAAAACAAGGCCATATGATGCGTTGAAATTTTTTGTAAGTTTGATTGCCCAATCACGACTAAACTGTAGAACCATAACTGGAATCACAAAACTCAATTCTAAGAGGTCACGTTCATGCTCATATTGCCCAAGTCCGACATTGCCCCTTCTGACATCACACCGCAAGAGGTATATCAAGAACGTCGCCAGTTCTTAGGCATGGCTGGCGGATTAGCTCTGGCAGCGGCGCTGGGCGGATTGAGCACTTCTGCAGCAGCAAATACACGGCAGAAATTTTCAGGGGTAATCTCTAGCAAATTCGGCGCAGACGAGAAGCCCACGCCTTATAAAGACGTTACCGGCTACAACAATTTCTACGAATTCGGCACCAGCAAATCCGACCCAGCTGATTTCTCCGAAACTTTGCGACCACGCCCATGGACGGTAAGTATTGAGGGCGAAGTGAAAAAACCTAAACGCATCGCGATTGAGGACCTATACAAACTCGCCCCACTCGAAGAACGGATATATCGGATGCGCTGTGTAGAAGGCTGGTCTATGGTGATTCCCTGGGTGGGTTTTCCACTGGCAGATTTGATCAAATGGGCAGAGCCGACAGGAAATGCCAAGTATGTGGAATTCTTCACGCTTAATGACCAACAGCAAATGCCCGGCCAACGCAGTAATGTTTTAGATTGGCCATACAACGAGGGCCTGCGCATGGATGAAGCGATGAACCCGCTCACTCTGATGGCAGTCGGCTTGTATGGCGAGCAAATGCCCAACCAGAATGGTGCCCCTATCAGGCTGGTGACACCTTGGAAGTACGGCTTTAAGGGCATCAAATCCATCGTGCGGATTAAATTCACCGAGCAGATGCCAGTGAGTTCTTGGATGAAGGCCAACATACACGAATATGGCTTCTATTCCAACGTCAATCCGGATGTAGATCATCCTCGTTGGAGCCAAGCCACAGAGCGGCGCATCGGCACAGGCTTCTTCCAGAAAAGACAAAAAACCTTGATGTTTAATGGCTACGCTGAGCAAGTGGCACAGATGTATTCTGGCATGGATTTACGCAAAAACTTTTAAAGGCAATCATGCTCCCAACCACGCTTACACCTGCCGCTGTATCGCGCGTCAAAGCCATACTGTTCTGCATCGCGCTCATCCCACTCTTACGCCTATTCGTATTTGGCTTCCTGGATATGCTGGGTGCTAATCCTATCGAATTCGTGATTCGCTCCTTCGGCACTTGGGCACTGACTTTTTTGCTTATCACCCTCACCGTCACCCCGCTACGCAAATTCACCGGAGCCAACTGGCTGGTACAGCTACGACGCATGTTCGGCCTGTACGCTTTCTTTTACGCACTAATGCACATGCTGAGTTATGTGTGGCTGGATCAATGGTTCGACTGGGCGGAGATAGGTAAAAACATCGCCAAACACCCCTTCATCATCGCCGGATTCTCGTCTTTTGTTCTGCTCATACCTCTGGCCGCGACCTCCACCAACGCCATGATGAAACACATGAAGCGCAACTGGCAAAAACTGCATTATCTGGTGTATCCGATTGCCATGCTGGGAGTACTGCACTACTTCTGGCTGGTGAAAAAAGACATTACACAACCAGTGATTTACGCAGTGATTTTGACGATATTGCTGGGGATTAGAGTGGTGTGGCGGTTACAGCAGAATGCGGCTAAATAGGGTGCGTGAAACGCACCCAACCTTTCTTAAAGCCCATGCTTCTCGATGATCTTATTGAGTTTTTCTTGCAATACGTTGGCAGTGAATGGCTTCACCACGTAACCGCTAGCACCGGCTTGGGCGGCGGCGACAATGTTCTCGTTCTTGGCTTCGGCGGTGACTAGTAACAC
>JAIOOY010000097.1 GCA_021414145.1 Methylophilales bacterium
GATGGTGATGCCAGGTGACAACGTTTCCATCACGGTTGCTTTGATTGCGCCTATCGCGATGGAAGACGGCCTGCGCTTCGCGATTCGTGAAGGTGGTCGTACCGTCGGTGCTGGTGTGGTAGCTAAAATTATCGAGTAAAATCCTTAGAAGGCAGGCCGTAAGGTCTGCTTTTTTGTTCTTTAGAAACATTACGCTCTTTGAAAGAAAATTATGCAAAGTCAAAAAATCCGTATTCGTCTGAAAGCCTTTGATTATCGTTTGATAGATCAATCCGCTCAGGAAATCGTAGAAACTGCCAAGCGCACCGGTGCCGTGGTAAAAGGCCCAGTACCGTTGCCAACGCGCATTGAGCGTTTCGACATTCTGCGTTCACCGCACGTCAACAAGACTTCGCGTGACCAATTTGAGATTCGTACGCACTTGCGTTTGATGGATATCCTCGATCCTACTGATAAAACAGTGGATGCATTGATGAAGCTGGATTTGCCTGCGGGCGTAGATGTAGAAATTAAGCTGTAAAAGTTGTTGTAATCTGGTTGTAATTTAGTAAGGGCTTCGATATAATCGCGCCCTTTCGCAAACAGTGCTGGTCAATTGTAATCAGCTCTTAAACTATAAATAAGGAAACGATCATGAGCTTAGGGCTTGTAGGTCGCAAGGTGGGTATGACCCGCATTTTTACCGAGGATGGCATGAGTATTCCGGTAACGGTGCTGGATGTTGCACCCAACCGCGTGACTCAGATCAAAACTCAGGACAGCGACGGCTATACTGCCGTTCAAGTCACCTTCGGCGAGCGTCGCGCGAGCCGTGTTACTAAGGCAATGGCTGGACACTTTGCGAAGGCTGGCGTTACTGCTGGTCGCGGCGTGATGGAGTTCCCTGTGGATGCTAAAGCATTGGGTGAACTCAGCGCTGGCGGTCAAGTCACCGTTGAAACTTTTCACGCAGGTCAAATCGTAGACGTAACTGGTACGACCCAAGGTAAGGGTTATGCAGGTGTTATCAAGCGTCACCATTTCTCCTCTAACCGCGCCTCTCACGGCAACTCTAAGTCTCACAATGTGCCTGGCTCAATCGGCATGGCGCAAGATCCTGGCCGCGTGTTTCCAGGTAAACGCATGACCGGTCATTTGGGTGCAGTGAAACGTACCGTGCAAAATCTGGAAGTGGTGCGCGTGGATGTTGAGCGCAACCTTCTGCTGATTAAGGGTGCGGTCCCTGGCTCCAAAGGTGGCGACGTGGTTGTTCGTCCCGCCATTAAAACCGTGAAAGCAGGTGCCAAATGAAACTGAAACTTGTTGATGGCAATGGCAAGGCCGGTAAGACGGGTGTTGAGGTGTCCGATGTTACCTTTGGTCGTGAATTTAATGAAGCGTTGGTGCATCAGGTGGTGGTTGCCTATATGGCGAATGCCCGCACTGGCACTCGTAAGCAAAAAGACCGTGAAGAAGTGCATCATAGTACGAAAAAACCTTTTAACCAAAAAGGTACAGGTCGTGCGCGTGCAGGTATGACTTCCAGCCCTATTTGGCGCGGAGGTGGTCGTACATTCCCAAATTCCCCTGATGAGAATTTTAGTCAAAAACTTAATAAGAAAATGTACCGCGCTGGTATGCAGTCCATCTTGTCTGAGTTGGTGCGTCAAGACCGTTTGTCAGTGGTAGAGGAGTTCGCTATTGAAGCGCCGAAGACCAAGCTGATGGCGGCAAAGATTAAGGCGATGGGTTGCACCGAAGGTGTGTTGGTGGTGACCGATGGCTTCGATGAGAACTTGTTCTTATCCGCTCGCAATTTGCCACATGTGATGGTGCTTGAGGCACAACACGCTGACCCGGTCAGTTTGGTTCGTTTTCCTCGCGTGATTGCTACTAAAAATGCTGTTAAAAAACTTGAGGAGATGCTGGCATGAGTACAACCTCCATCAATCAAGAGCGTCTGCTGCAAGTGATTTTGGCACCTCAGATTACCGAGAAGGCCACACGTCTAGCGGACAATAACCAACAAATCGCATTCAAGGTACGCACTGATGCTACCAAGCTTGAAATTAAAGCTGCGGTAGAACTGTTGTTCAAGGTGGAAGTGAATGCGGTCAGCGTGATCAATGTCATGGGCAAAGCCAAGCGCTTTGGTCGTGCCATGGGGTCACGTAAGGACTGGAAGAAGGCGTATGTGAGCCTGAAGCCAGGTCAAGAAATCAACTTCGCGGCTGGCGAATAAGGAGAATACGATGGCATTGGTTAAAGTCAAGCCGACGTCCCCCGGTCGTCGCGCGGTAATTAAAGTGGTGAACCCTGATTTGTACAAGGGTAAACCTTACGCTCCGCTGTTAGAAAGCCAAAGCAAGAATGCCGGCCGTAACAACAGTGGCCGCATCACTATCCGCCACCAAGGTGGCGGTCATAAACAGCACTATCGTGTGGTGGACTTCCGTCGCAATAAGGATGGCATTCCAGCAACCGTTGAGCGCTTGGAATACGATCCTAACCGCAGCGCACACTTGGCGTTGCTGTGCTATGCAGATGGTGAGCGCCGTTACATCATTGCTCCGCGCGGTGTTGCGGTTGGTGCGCAACTCATTTCCGGTTCTGACTCACCTATCAAGGTGGGCAATACTTTGCCGCTGCGTAACATTCCAGTCGGTAGCACTATTCACTGCGTAGAGTTGATGCCAGGCAAGGGCGCTCAGTTGGCACGTTCTGCCGGTACTTCTATCCAGTTGCTGGCGCGTGAAGGTGCTTACGCTCAGTTGCGGTTACGCTCTGGCGAAGTGCGCCGTGTGCACGTGGATTGCAAGGCCACCTTGGGTGAAGTTGGAAATGAAGAACACTCTCTGCGTTCCATCGGTAAGGCTGGTGCTATGCGATGGCGTGGAGTTCGCCCAACCGTTCGCGGTGTGGTAATGAACCCAGTTGATCACCCGCACGGTGGTGGTGAAGGTAAGACTGCTGCTGGTATGAATCCAGTGAGCCCATGGGGTACGCCAACCAAGGGTTATCGTACTCGTAACAATAAACGGACGGACAATATGCGCGTGAGCCGTCGTCCTTCCGGTAAGAGGTAATTCACATGGCACGTTCCGTTAAAAAAGGTCCATTTATTGATAGCCATTTGGCAAAAAAGGTAGAAGTTGCAACTGCAGCTAAAGATCGCCGTCCGATTAAAACTTGGTCACGTCGTTCTACCATTTTGCCTGACTTCATTGGTCTCACAATCGCGGTGCACAACGGTAAGCAACATATTCCGGTGCTGATTTCAGAAAACATGGTTGGCCATAAACTGGGTGAATTCGCCCTGACCCGTACTTTCAAGGGTCATGCTGCCGACAGGAAAGCTAAGACGAAGTAGGAGCATGACAATGAATGTATCCGCAATACTAAAAGGGGTTCATCTGTCGCCGCAAAAAGCGCGGCTGGTAGCTGACATGGTGCGTGGCAAGAAGGTGGATCAAGCTCTGAATATCTTGACGTTCTGCCCAAAAAAGGGAGCAGACATCATTAAGCGCGTGGTGGAATCTGCCATTGCCAATGCCGAGCACAATGAAGGTGCTGATATTGATGAATTAAAAGTGACTACGATTTATGTGGATAAAGGCATGGTGATGAAGCGTATTCGTCCTCGCGCCAAGGGTCGTGCTGGTCGTATTATCAAGCCAACGTGTCATATCACCGTGATGGTGGGAGATTAAATATGGGTCAAAAGATACATCCAATCGGCTTTCGTTTGGCAGTTCAAAAGAACTGGACGTCACGCTGGTATGCCAATAGCAAAAACTTCCCCGGCATGTTGCAAGGCGACATCAAGGTGCGTGAGTATTTGAAGAAAAAGTTGGCGCATGCCGCAGTGAGCAAGATTGTCATTGAGCGCCCTGCTAAAAATGCCAAGATCACCATCTACAGTGCCCGCCCAGGTATTGTGATTGGCAAGAAGGGCGAGGATATTGAAACATTGCGTTCTGCTCTGCAGCGCATGATGGGCGTGCCAGTACACTTGAATATCGAGGAAGTGCGCAAGCCAGAAATAGACGCCACATTGATTGCAGAGAATATTGCTCAGCAGTTGGAAAAACGTGTGATGTTCCGTCGTGCCATGAAGCGTGCTATGCAAAATGCCATGCGTTTAGGTGCTCAAGGCATCAAGATTATGAGTGCGGGGCGTTTGAATGGGATTGAAATTGCCCGTACCGAGTGGTATCGCGAGGGCCGTGTACCATTGCATACCCTGCGCGCCGACATGGACTATGGCGTGGCTGAGGCTAGCACTACCTACGGCATCATTGGTATCAAGGTTTGGGTATTCAAGGGAGAAATCTTGGGTAAAGGCGAGCAGCCAGCAGTTCCAGCCACTGCGCCAGTTCCACCGGCCGCAGAACCTGAGAAAAAAGTAAGAAAGTCGGGAGCAAAAAATGCTGCAACCAGCTAGACAAAAATATCGCAAGATGCAAAAAGGGCGCAACAAAGGCGTTGCGACTACGGGTAACAAGGTAAGCTTTGGTGAGTATGGCCTGAAGGCGATTGGTCGTGGTCGTATTACTGCGCGTCAGATTGAAGCGGCGCGTCGTGTGATGACGCGTCATATCAAGCGCGGTGGTCGAGTGTGGATTCGTATTTTCCCCGATCAACCGATCTCAAAGAAACCAGCCGAAGTGCGTATGGGTAATGGTAAGGGTAGCACCGAGTACTATGTTGCTCAGATCCAGCCCGGGAAAATGTTGTATGAAATGGACGGGGTAACCGAAGATTTGGCAAGGGAAGCATTTAAGCTGGCTGCGGCCAAGCTGCCAATTCCAACCGCGTTCGCCACCCGTCACATAGGGAGTTAAGCATGAAAGCCGCTGAATTAAGAGCAAAATCCGTGGGTGACTTGAAGAATGAGTTGGTCGAATTGATGCGTGCGCAATTTTCGCTGCGTATGCAAGTGGCGACACAACAGCTTTCTAAAGTTGACCAAATTGGGAAAGTGCGCCGTGACATCGCGCGTGTGCGTACCGTGCTGACTGAAAAGGCAGGGCAAGCATAATGGGAGCGAAGATGGCTGAAGCCGAAAAAACCAATAAAGTAGTGCGTAGTGTGACTGGTCGTGTGGTCAGTGACAAAATGGACAAGACCGTGACTGTACTTGTGGAACGTAGTGTGAAGCATCCTCTCTACGGCAAGATCGTGCGTCGCTCTAACAAGTTTCACGCGCATGATGAAACCAACGAATGTAAAGAAGGCGATTTGGTGACTATTGTTGAAAGTCGTCCTATGTCACGCACCAAAACTTGGAGCGTGTCGAAAATATTAGAAAAAGCGCAGGCTGTTTAATAATTTAGTGAGTAAGTTTTGTTGTGTTAGGTAAAAAGCCCAGCTATAATGCTCGGCTTTGTTGGCGCCCGTAGCTGGTGCCCCAATACTGACCGCATGGGTATTTGTGCAAAACGCAGATAACCTATTTTTGACGGATTAAGTTGGAGATATTTCCATGATTCAAATGCAATCCCGTTTAGAGGTTGCTGACAACACTGGTGCACGTGAAGTGCAGTGTATCAAGGTGTTGGGCGGCTCTAAACGACGTTACGCCGGTATTGGCGATATTATCAAGGTCAGCATTAAAGACGCTGCGCCGCGTGCGCGCGTCAAAAAAGGCGACGTATATAGCGCTGTAGTAGTACGTACCACTAAGGGTGTACGTCGTCCTGATGGCTCGCTGATTAAGTTTGATGAAAACGCAGCGGTACTTCTTAACAATAAGCTAGAGCCAATTGGCACCCGTATCTTCGGGCCAGTGACGCGCGAGCTGCGCAGTGAGCGATTCATGAAAATCGTCTCGCTTGCACCAGAAGTATTGTAAGGAGGCTATCAGTGAACAAGATTCGTAAAGGTGATGAAGTGATCGTCACTACCGGTAAAGATAAAGGCAAGCGCGGCACGGTGTTGAGCGTATTGGACATTGGACGTGTTGTGGTTGAGGGTATCAACCGTGTAAAGCGTCACACCCGCCCTAACCCGACGAAGGGTGTCCAAGGCGGCATTATTGAAAAGGAAATGTCGATTCATGCTTCCAATGTAGCGTTGTTCAATACGGCTACACAAAAAGCTGATCGCGTAGGCTTCAAAGTGCTGGATGACAATCGCAAGGTGCGTGTTTTCAAGTCCAACGGCGAAGTTGTGGACGCTTAAGGGATAATCATGGCGAGACTTAAACAATTTTATAAAGAGACTGTGGTCAAGAAATTGACAGAGCAGTTTGGCTACAAGTCAGTGATGGAAGTGCCGCGCATTGACAAGATCGTCCTTAATATGGGCGTGGGTGAAGCGGTTGCAGACAAGAAGATTATGGATAACGCGGTGGGCGACATGCAGAAAATTGCCGGTCAAAAACCTATCGTCACTTTGTCGCGCAAGTCTATTGCAGGCTTTAAAATTCGTGACAATTATCCTGTGGGCTGTAAAGTCACGCTTCGTCAAGAGCGCATGTACGAATTTCTGGATCGCTTGATCACTATTGCGATTCCACGTATTCGCGACTTCCGCGGCATTTCTGCAAAAGCTTTTGATGGTCGTGGTAATTACAACATGGGCATTAAAGAGCAGATCATTTTCCCGGAAATTGATTACGACAAAGTTGATGCCCTGCGGGGCATGAACATCACGATTACCACTACTGCGAAAACGGATGATGAGGCGCGTGCGCTGCTCACAGCATTCAGTTTTCCGTTTAGGAGCTAATGGAATGGCCAAGTTGTGCATGATCGAACGCGAATTAAAGCGTGCCGAAACAGTAAAAAAATATGCCAGCAAACGTACTGAGTTGTTTGCGGTGATTAATGATCCTAAGGCAAGCTTTGAAGATCGCTTTGCTGCTCGTACCAAATTGCAAGCCTTGCCGCGTAATGCAAGCCCAGTGCGCCAACGCAATCGTTGTGCGATTACAGGCCGCCCACGTGGTGTGTTTAGCAAGTTTGGAATTGGTCGTAGTAAATTGCGTGAACTGATGATGCGCGGCGAAGTGCCGGGCGTGGTCAAGGCAAGCTGGTAACGGAGGAAATACTATGAGTATGCATGATCCGATTGCCGATATGTTGACACGCATCCGCAATGCCCAAATGGTGAATAAGCCTAGCGTCTCAATGCCTGCATCCAAGCTGAAAAGCGCGATTGCCGGCGTGTTGAAGGACGAGGGCTATATTGAAGACTTCGCGGTACAAGCCAATGATGGTAAGCCTAGCTTAAACATCGGTTTGAAATACTACGCAGGTCGTCCAGTCATCGAAAAAATTGAGCGTATTAGTAGCCCTGGTCTGCGTGTTTATCGTGGCACAGGCGCTATTCCTACGGTAATGAACGGCCTTGGTGTGGCGATTGTGTCCACATCTAAAGGTGTAATGACAGATCGCAAAGCGCGCGCAGCCGGTATCGGCGGTGAAGTTTTGTGCGTCGTGGCTTAAGGGGTGAAATATGTCTCGCGTAGCTAAAAATCCAGTGGTTATTCCCTCTAAAGTAGAGGTCAGCATTACTCATGATGCGATTGCCGTGAATGGGCCTATGGGCAAGTTGACTCAGGCCTTGTGCGGCGCTGTTAAAGTTGCGCGTGAAGGTGACGCGGTGACTTTTGTTGCGGTTAATGATAGCCAGCATTCACAAGCCATGTCTGGAACGGTGCGTGCTTTGGTCGCCAATATGGTGCGTGGTGTATCGGAAGGTTTTGTGCGTAAGCTAACCTTGGTTGGTGTGGGTTATAAAGCGGCGGCGCAAGGTACGAATTTGAATCTTGAGCTGGGCTACTCACACACCATCAACCACAAAATGCCAACTGGTGTGACGGTGGAAACACCTAGCCCAACCGAAATCATCCTCAAAGGTGCTGACAAGCAAGTGGTGGGGCAGGTGGCCGCTCAAGTGCGTGGTTATCGTAGCCCGGAGCCTTACAAGGGTAAGGGTGTGCGTTACGCTGATGAAGTGGTTGCCATCAAAGAAACCAAGAAGAAGTAAGGGTTAAATTATGAACAATAATGTAGATACACGGATACGTCGCGCGAAGAAAACCCGTGCCAAGATTGCAGAGCTGAAAGCGACACGCTTGAGCGTGCATCGCACCAACAGCCATATTTATGCCCAAATAATCGGTGAAACGGGTGATAAGGTCTTGGCGAGTGCTTCTACCTTGGAAAAAGATGTGCGTAAGAAAGTTAAAAATGGCGGCAACATTGAGGCGGCTGTGGCAATAGGCAAGCGCATTGCAGAAAAGGCAAAAGCGGCAGGTATTACCACGGTGGCGTTTGATCGCTCCGGTTTCAGATATCACGGTCGCGTTAAAGCGCTGGCCGAAGCAGCCCGTGAACACGGCCTGACCTTCTAAATAGACGAGGTTGATGATGGCAAAAGTTGAAATGGAACAACAAACCGACGGCATGCGCGAGAAGATGATCGCCGTGAACCGTGTGACTAAAGTGGTCAAGGGTGGTCGGATTATGAGCTTCGCAGCATTAAGCGTGGTGGGCGACGGTGACGGTGCGGTCGGCATGGGCAAGGGTAAGGCGCGTGAAGTGCCAGTTGCCGTGCAAAAAGCCATGGATGAGGCGCGTCGCAATCTGGTCAAGGTGAGCCTGAATAACGGCACCCTCCATCATGCGGTGGTGGGCAAGCATGGCGCCGCTAAAGTGTTCATGCAGCCTGCATCTGAAGGTACTGGGATTATCGCTGGTGGCGCAATGCGTGCAATTTTCGAAGTGATGGGTGTGACGAATGTGCTGGCAAAATGCATGGGTTCTACCAATCCTTATAATGTAGTACGTGCCACGTTGAACGGCTTGCAAGCAATGAATACGCCGTCAGAAGTGGCTGCAAAACGCGGCAAAACGGTCGAAGAAATTAGAGGTTAATCATGGCTAAAGCAAAAAAAGAAACGGCCACCATTAAAGTGACCCAAATCAAGAGTGTGATTGGACGTATCCAATCGCATCGTGCTTGCGTCAGTGGTTTAGGCATACGCCGTATGCATCAAACGGTGGAAGTGCAAGATACGCCCGCCAACCGCGGCATGATTACCAAAGTGGGTTATCTGTTGAAGGTAGAGGGTTAAGAGAATGAAGCTGAATACAATTAAGCCAGCAGAAGGTGCCAAGCACGCCAAGCGTCGCGTTGGGCGCGGCATAGGATCCGGTTTGGGTAAGACCGCAGGGCGTGGTCATAAGGGTCAAAAATCCCGTGCAGGTGGTTTCCATAAGGTCGGTTTTGAAGGTGGTCAAATGCCTTTGCAACGCCGTTTGCCTAAGCGTGGCTTCGTGTCATTGACTACTGGCGATACCGCTCAAGTGAGAACCGGTACTTTGAGCATGAGTAATATTGAGGTCATAGACTTGTTGGCTTTGAAGGCTGCCAAGATAGTGCCAGCATTGGCCAAGACTGCGAAGGTGATTCTTGCTGGGGAAGTTTCTCGCAAGTTCACGGTGCAAGGCTTGCTGTTGACCAAGGGCGCACGCGCAGCGATTGAAGCCGCTGGCGGCAAGATCGTAGAGTAATAGGTTGGCGAACGAAAACTCTTTTCTGGGTGCGGCAGGCAAGATGCAGGAGCTCAAAGGGCGCTTGCTATTTGTACTCGGAGCGTTGGTAGTTTATAGACTGGGCGCACATATTCCAGTGCCGGGGATAGACCCTGACGTATTGGCTAAGCTTTTTGAGAGCCAGGGTGGTGGCATTTTGGGCATGTTTAACATGTTCTCCGGTGGCGCATTGAAGCGTTTTACCGTGTTTGCGTTGGGGATTATGCCGTATATATCGGCCTCCATCATTATGCAGTTGCTGACGGTAGTGTCACCGCAGATGGAGCAGCTAAAGAAGGAAGGCGAAGCAGGTCGCCGTAAGATTACGCAGTACACGCGTTACGGCACGGTGTTGTTGGCGGTGTTTCAGGCGACAGGTATTTCTATCGCTTTGGAAGCGCAGCATGGTTTGGTGTTGGAGCCAGGCTTGGCGTTTCGCTTGGTGACGGTTATTACGTTGGTCACGGGTACGATGTTTTTGATGTGGTTGGGTGAGCAGATTACAGAGCGTGGTATTGGTAACGGCATTTCCATCATCATCTTTTCAGGCATTGTGGCTGGTTTGCCGCATGCTATTGGTGGAACTTTAGAGTTGGCGCGTACCGGCGCATTCTCCATTCCGCTGGTGTTGTTTTTGTTTGCTGCAACCATTATGGTGACTGGTTTTGTAGTGTTTGTGGAACGCGGGCAGCGCAAAATTACGGTGAATTATGCCAAGCGCCAAGTGGGTAACAAGATGTTTGGCGGACAGAGTTCGCATTTGCCCTTGAAGTTAAATATGGCCGGAGTCATCCCGCCTATATTTGCCTCCAGCATTATCCTGTTCCCGGCGACGATGGCGGGTTGGTTTGGCCATAGTGACGGTATGTTGTGGTTGAAGGATATAGGCGCGGCTTTATCGCCAGGTCAGCCGATTTATGTGGGGCTGTATGCCTTGGCGATAGTGTTTTTCTGCTTCTTCTATACCGCTTTGGTGTTCAATCCCAAAGAAACGGCTGATAACTTGAAGAAGAGCGGTGCGTTTGTCCCGGGGATACGCCCAGGTGAGCAAACCGCCAAGTATATAGATCGCATCATGGGTCGTTTGACGCTGGTAGGGGCTGCATATATTACAGCAGTCTGTTTGTTGCCAGAGTTCTTGATTGTGAAGTACAACGTGCCGTTTTATTTTGGGGGCACCAGTTTGCTGATTATTGTAGTGGTGACCATGGATTTTATGGCACAAGTGCAAGCGTATTTGATGTCACATCAGTATGAAAGTTTGTTGAAGAAGGCAAACTTTAAGGGCGGCGGCGCTGGATTGCCGCGCTAAGAATTTAAGCAGACACATGGCTAAGGAAGACACGATAGAAATGCAAGGCGAGATTCTGGAGAATCTTCCCAACGCAACCTTTCGTGTAAAACTTGAAAATGACCATGTGGTATTGGGTTATATCTCCGGCAAGATGCGTATGCACTACATTCGTATTCTGCCTGGCGATAAGGTGACTGTTGAATTAACGCCGTATGATTTGTCGCGGGCACGCATTATCTTCCGCGCCAAATAGTTGTTTTGATATCGGTACTATAGAAGAGGTGTGAGATGAAAGTTCGTCCGTCGGTAAAAGTGATGTGTCGCCACTGCAAAGTGATACGCCGTCATGGTGTCGTACGTATTATCTGCTCTGACCCGCGCCACAAGCAGCGCCAGGGTTGATTTTGAGTTGATGGTACGAGGTTAAACTGATAAAATTTTAAGCTTTTAGCTTGCCATTTACGGAGTAAAACATGGCTCGAATCGCAGGGGTTAACATCCCCAACCATAAACATGCCGAAATTGCCTTAACTGCGATTTTCGGAATTGGACGTAGCACTGCACAGGACATCTGTGTGGCAGCTGGCATTGCTATTTCTACCAAGATTAAAGACCTGAGCGATGCTGAGGTCGAAAAGCTGCGCGATGAAGTCGCCAAGTTCAAAGTGGAAGGCGATTTGCGTCGTGAAATTTCCATGAACATCAAGCGCCTGATGGACTTAGGTTGCTATCGCGGTGTGCGTCACCGTCGTGGCTTACCAGTCCGCGGGCAGCGCACCAAGACCAACGCCCGTACCCGCAAAGGTCCGGTCAAGGCAATTAAAGCCGCCAAGTAATCAGGGGTTATAGGACACATTATGGCTAAAGCTACTAGTAACGCACGGGTTAAAAAGAAGGTTAAGAAGAACATTGCCGAAGGTATTGCGCACGTTCACGCTTCTTTTAACAACACCATCATCACCATTACCGACCGTCAAGGAAATGCCCTGTCTTGGGCGACTTCTGGCGGTGCTGGCTTTAAGGGTTCAC
The DNA here is from genome assembly GCA_021414145.1 of Methylophilales bacterium. GTDB lineage: Bacteria > Pseudomonadota > Gammaproteobacteria > Burkholderiales > Methylophilaceae > CAILHX01. Next base: position 11,848 of record JAIOOY010000097.1, read on the forward strand.
GCAAGAGTACGCCTTTTGCCGCACAGGTAGCTGCGGAGGCCGCTGGTAAAGCTGCGCAAGAGTGCGGTGTAAAAAATCTGGAAGTGCGTATCAAAGGGCCAGGCCCTGGACGTGAATCTGCCGTTCGTGCGTTGAATTCTGCAGGTTTCAAAATTACCAGTATTTCTGACGTGACACCAGTACCGCACAACGGTTGCCGTCCGTCTAAAAAGCGCCGTATCTAAGCGCATAGAAGTTTTAAGGAGAAGAAATTGGCAAGAAATCTTGACGCAAAGTGCCGCCAGTGCCGCCGAGAAGGTGAGAAGTTGTTTTTGAAGGGTGAGAAATGCTTCACCGACAAATGCGCGATTGAAAAGCGCAACTTCCCACCCGGTCAGCATGGCCAAAAACGTACCTCACGCTTGTCTGACTACGGTGTGCAATTGCGCGAAAAGCAAAAGCTACGTCGTATCTATGGCATCTTGGAAGCGCAATTTCGTGGTTATTATGCTGATGCAGATCGCCAAAAAGGCATTACTGGCGAGAATTTGCTGCAACTACTGGAAAGCCGTCTGGATAACGTGGCTTACCGCATGGGTTTGGGAGCATCGCGTAGCGAAGCGCGTCAAATTGTGCGTCACAACAGTATTTTGGTGAATGGTAGTCGCGTCAACATTCCTTCTTACCAAGTGCGTCCTGGTGACGTGGTTGAAGTGGCTGAGCGCTCCAAACAGCAATTGCGCATTAAAGGTGCTGTTGAAGCTGCTGAGCAACGTGGCTTCCCGGAATGGCTGGAAGTTGACGTGAAAGCGCTGAAAGGCACTTACAAAGCACGTCCGCAGCGTGACGAGTTGCCAGCAACGATTAATGAATCACTGGTTGTCGAACTTTACTCCAAGTAATTTGTAATATCTATTAAAGGGCAAAGCCGATGCAAAGTAGTCCTAATGAATATTTAAAGCCGCGCGTTGTTGAAGTGGAAGCGATATCCCCTAATCGTGCGCGTGTCACCTTAGAGCCGATGGAGCGTGGCTTTGGTTACACCTTGGGTAACGCCATCCGCCGTGTATTGCTGTCTTCTATTGCGGGTTATGCGATTACTGAAATCAAGATTGATGGCGTGGTGCATGAGTATTCCACGCTGGATGGTGTGCAAGAAGACGTGGTGGACATTCTGCTCAATCTTAAGGGTGTGGCGCTTAAGCTGCACAACAAGACTGAGGCCATGTTGACCATCAATAAGTCTAGCGAAGGTGCTGTTACCGCCGCTGATTTTGAGATTGGTCATGACGTGGAAATCGTCAATCCGGATCACGTGATTGCTCATTTGACCAAGGGTGGCAAACTGTCTATTGAAGTGAAAGTGGAAATGGGACGCGGCTATCAGCCAGTCACCATGCGCCAAAAGGCCGCCGACGAAGACCGCGCCATGGGCTTCATCATGGTAGATGCTTCTTTCAGTCCGATTCATAAAGTGAGCTACCACGTAGACAGCGCCCGTGTTGAGCAACGTACCGACTTGGACAAACTGGTGATGGATGTGGAAACCAATGGTGCCATAGATCCTGAGCAAGCTATCCGTGATGCAGCGCGTATTTTGATGGGTCAGTTGTCGGTATTTGCTGATTTGGAAGGCGCACCTATGGAGGCCGAATCTGGTGGTGCTGCACCACAGATAGATCCGATTCTTTTGCGCCCGGTGGATGATTTGGAACTCACCGTGCGTTCTGCCAACTGCTTAAAAGCAGAAAATATTTTCTACATTGGCGATCTTATCCAGCGTAGTGAAAACGAGCTGCTCAAAGCGCCTAACCTTGGCCGTAAGTCTTTGAATGAAATTAAAGATGTTTTGGCTTCTAAAGGATTGACTTTGGGTATGAAATTAGAGAACTGGCCACCAGCCAGTTTAGAAAGAGTTTAAGGGAAATATCATGCGTCATCGCGTCAGTAACCGTAAACTAAACCGCACCAGTAGCCATCGTATGGCGATGTTGCGTAATATGGCAAACTCCTTGTTGCGCCATGAAGTGATTAAGACCACTTTGCCTAAGGCCAAGGAATTGCGCAAAATTGCTGAACCCTTGATTACCTTGGCCAAAAATCCTACTTTGGCAAATCATCGTTTAGCGTTTAATCGCACTCGTGACCGTGACATGGTAGTTAAGTTGTTTGCTGAACTAGGTCCGCGTTATGCCAACCGTAATGGTGGGTACTTGCGTATCCTGAAATGCGGGTTTCGTGATGGTGACAATGCTCCTATGGCCTTGGTGGAGTTGGTAGATAGACCAGAAGTAGCGGAAATCGTTACCGCTGAATAAGCGCTGTTTCTAGGGTGTGCTTGAATAAGCCGGAGATGCAGAAATGCGCTCCGGCTTTATTATTTTGTAATGATGAACTTGGTGACGGTGATGGTATCAAATGGCCAGTCCAGCTCACGCAATCCAAGGCGTAGCAATGGAATACGGGTTTCGTAGGCATCAAAGCCAGATTGTTCGGCGATGTCTACGAATGACAAGTGAAGCTGGTGATTTTGTGCGACGGGAATGACAATAGCTTCTGCCTGCTCGCAGAGGTGGCAGCCCAAAGTGCCGTACAAGATAAGCTGTGGGAACATCACTAAAATTTTAACGTGGATAGGCACATTTGCGTTATCTTCTTACTATGACTGAACTCGAACAATCCAAAGAGAGTCTGCAAGAAAGCTTGCAACAGGTAGTCAGCTTGTTAAACAAACACAAGCTGGTGGAAGATCTCGTGCATAAACAAGACATGCCACGCCAGGCCTTGGTGGAAACTCTAGTCCACAAGCAGAATCTTGTGGAGCTGCAGAAGAAGTTAGATGAACTGCACTCTGCCGACGTAGCCTTTATCCTGGAAGCATTACCGCGTGATCAGCGCTTGATCGTGTGGGACTTAGTCAAGGCCGAACGTGACGGTGAAATTCTGCTGGAAGTTTCCGATGTCGTTCGGCAAAGCCTTATCGCTGAGATGGATACCGAAGAACTGTTGGCTGCGGCCGAGCAGTTGGAAACCGACGAGATTGCAGATCTTGCGCCGGATCTGCCAAAAGACGTGTTCCAAGAACTGTTGGAAAGTCTGGACAGCCAGAACCGCGAACGATTGCAATCGGCGCTATCCTATCCTGAAGACGCAGTAGGCGCTTTGATGGATTTCGACATTGTCACGATACGCGAAGACATTACGCTAGAAGTCGTGCTGCGTTATTTGCGGCGTTTGGGGGAACTCCCCGACCATACTGACAAGCTATTCGTGGTGAACCGCGATGATACTGTGCGCGGTGTGTTGTCGCTTAAGCGCTTGCTGATGGCCGATCCTGAGAATATCGTGGCAGATGTGATGGCGGAAGACGCAGTATTGTTTCATCCTGAAGAGGATGCAACTGAGGCTGCCGCTGCATTTGAGCGTTATTACTTGGTTACAGCTCCGGTAGTGGATGCTGACAACAAGCTGGTAGGGCGCTTGACAGTGAATGAGGTCATGGACTTCTTGCGTGACGAATCTGAGAGTGAAGCCTTGTCTTTAGCTGGTTTACGCGAAGAAGAGGACATGTTCTCCTCGGTATGGAAATCGGTACAAAACCGCTGGACTTGGTTGGCGGTGAATTTGGTAACGGCTTTTATCGCTTCGCGTGTTATCGGTGCATTTGAAGGCTCGATAGAAAAAATCGTAGCATTGGCCGCCTTAATGCCTATCGTAGCAGGGATAGGCGGTAATTCTGGTAACCAAACTATCACTATGATTGTACGTGGACTAGCGCTGGGGCAAGTGAGTGCGCAAAACATGAAAGCCTTGTTTAAAAAAGAACTGGGTGTGAGTCTTTTCAACGGGATGGTGTGGGGAAGCGTATTGGGCTTGCTCACTTATATGCTTTATCACAACGTAAAATTGGCAGCAGTGATGATGGGAGCGATGACGCTTAACCTGCTGTTGGCGGCAGTGATGGGAGTGGCCATACCTTTGCTTATGGTACGAACTGGACGCGACCCCGCTGTGGGCTCTAGTGTATTGATTACCGCCGTCACCGATAGTGGCGGATTTTTTATATTCTTAGGCTTAGCCACTCTATTTCTAATATGAGCGAATTCTGGCAAGAAATTATTTCCGATCTAAGTACTACAGTGATCTGGCCGCAGCTTGCTGTGTTGGGAGTCAGCCTAGGTTTGGCTTGGTTTGTGAATAAGCTACTTATCAAATCTGTACACACGCATACCTCGGATTCCTGGCAGATAGGAATGGGAGCGGTAGCAAGGGTGATATTCCCATTAAGCGCTCTGGTATTTGTAAGCCTGGGGCGCATCTTATTACAACACGTTTCTCGACACAGCAGCTTGTTGCAGCTCGCCATTACATTGCTGTTGGCGATGGCAGTAATTCGCTTAGCGGCATACGCTTTGCGCTATGTATTCACCGCTGCACAGTGGGTACGTGCCACTGAAAATTTTGTGGTGTTTGTGGTGTGGGGCTTGGTGGCGTTGCACTTAACCGGGCAGCTAGAAGATTTCACCACTTTTCTTGATGAACTGAGTTTTCATGTTGGTAACCATAAGTTTTCGGTTTTATTGCTGATTCAATCTGTTTTTATTGCCGTTCTGACGCTGATAGTGACGTTGTGGATAGGGCGTGTACTGGAAAACAAGCTGATGCGCACACAGCAGTTAGATATTAATCTGCGCGTAGTACTTTCCAAATTCCTGCGAGTGTTACTGATACTGGTTGGTGTGTTGACTGCCCTTTCTGTGGTGGGATTTGATATCACCCTACTCTCGGTATTTGGTGGCGCGTTAGGTGTGGGGCTGGGTTTCGGTCTACAGAAAATCGCAAGCAACTATGTCAGTGGCTTCATCATTTTGTTGGATCATTCGCTGCACCCTGGCGACGTGTTGACAGTAGATGGACACTACGGAGTAGTAGGCCAGCTTCGTGCCCGCTATCTTGTATTACGCAAACTGGATGGCACCGAAGTCATCATTCCTAATGATGCGCTGATTACTTCCACCGTCATCAACCACTCATTGTCGGATCGAAGGGCAAGTGTGTCGGTGTCGGTGAGAGTGAGCTACGATAGCACGCTAGAGAATGCTATGAAGATCATGCGAGAGTCGGCAGTAGGTGTGGCTAGAGTGTTAAGTGCCCCAACACCTGACGTGACGGTCAAGCAGCTTGCCGACAATGGCGCGGAATTACAACTGACAGTGTGGGTCAATGATCCAGAACTCGGGGTTACTGGACTGCAATCTGAACTCTTCATCAAGATTCTGGAAGGTTTTCGTACCAACAACGTCAGAATTGCTGTTGGGGTTATTCCAACGAAATAAAAAAAGCCCGCAATTGCGGGCTTTTTTGTGAAGAAGACCAATGTTTATTTCAGCTTGGTTTCTTTATACGCGACATGTTTACGGGCGACGGGATCAAACTTGCTGATCTCCATCTTCTCCGGCATGGTACGTTTGTTCTTGGTGGTGGTGTAGAAATGACCAGTGCCAGCACTGGATTCCAACTTGATTTTTTCGCGTCCGCCTTTAGCCATGAGTGCTCTCCTTAAATGCGTTCGCCGCGTTCACGCAAATCGGCCAGAACGCTGTCAATGCCGTTCTTGTCTATGGTGCGTAGTGCAGCGGTGGTGATACGAAGGCTAACCCAACGGTTTTCGCTTTCTACCCAGAATTTGCGATTTTGCAAATTAGGTAAAAAACGGCGTTTGGTTTTGTTGTTAGCGTGGGAGACATTGTTCCCACTCATCGGCTTTTTGCCGGTTACCTGACATTTGCGAGCCATTGCTATTTCCTAAATCAAGTTCAAATTTTGAAAGACCAGCTTTATACCATGAAACCGCTTATTTCCTCAAGAAAAATCAGCTTTTTCCTGTGCTGCCAAAACCTCCTTCACCGCGCTCACTGGCGGTGAATTCAGGCACGACCTCAAAACTGGCCTGTATCACGGGCACGATGACCAATTGTGCGATGCGCTCCAGCGGATTGAGAATGAATGGTTCGCGTCCGCGATTCCAACATGACACCAGTAATTGGCCTTGATAATCCGAATCAATCAACCCCACCAGATTGCCCAGCACGATGCCATGTTTGTGTCCCAAGCCTGAGCGCGGTAGTATCAAAGCGGCATAATTGGGATCTGCGAGATGTATCGCTATCCCGGTAGGGATTAGTTCTGTCTTGCCCGGTTCAAGCGTCAGCGTATGTTCTATGCACGCACGCAAATCCAATCCTGCAGAGCCGGCTGTGGCATAAGCCGGGAGGTGATTACGCAGACGTTCGTCGAGTATTTTGAGTTGAACTTGAAGTGACATTTTATTTTCCTAATAAAGAAGCAATGTGCTGTAGTAACTGACGTGCGAGCGTCAGTTTATTAGCCGTGGGTAATGGGTGCGAGCCTTCTTCATCCAGTAAAATCAAGGTGTTTTCATCTCCGCCAAAGCCGTATTGCACTAGGTTGGCGGCGAGAAGGGGCAGATTTTTCTGGCGACGTTTTTGTTCAGCATATTTCAGTAGATTTTCGCTTTCCGCGGCAAAGCCTACGCAGAATGGGGGCTTAGGAAGATTTGCTACAGTGGCCAGAATGTCAGTGTTTTGTACCAGCTCTAAACTAAGGGCGTTCCCGTCTTTTTTGATTTTTTGCGGTTTGGGATTAGTCATACGATAGTCGCTTACCGCTGCCACGCCGATAAAAATGTCTTGTTTTGCAATATGTGCCATCACCGTATCCAGCATATTCTGCGCGCTTACCACGCTAATGACGTTTACCCCGCGTGGCGCATCCAGACAAGCCGCGCTGACAAGAGTGACAGTGGCGCCCATTTCTTGTGCAGCGCGTGCCACAGCGTAACCCATTTTTCCTGAACTTAAATTTGTGATGCCGCGTACCGGGTCTATGGCTTCAAACGTGGCTCCTGCGGTGACCATTACGTTTTTTCCTTGGAGAATCTTGGGCTGAAAACTGGTTTCCAATTCTTCCAGCAAGGCTTCTGGCTCCAACATGCGCCCTAAGCCAACTTCACCACAGGCCTGGTCGCCGCTAACGGGGCCAAGCACGGCAATGCCATCTTGAGCTAGCTGAGCCACATTGCGTTGTGTTGCCGGGTTTTGCCACATTTCCACATTCATGGCGGGGGCGACGAATAGCGGGCATTTCCCTCGTGCCAAACACAGCGTTGAGAGCAAATCGTCCGCCGCACCGTGTACCAGCTTGGTGATGAAGTTAGCACTGGCAGGCGCAATGACGATGGCATCTGCATCCCGCGCCAAGCTGATGTGAGACATTCCATTGCCAGCGTTATCCCATAAGTCAGTGAGAACCGGTTTTCCAGAAAGCGCTTGCAAGGTGAGTGGGGTGATGAATTGGCAGGCGGATGCAGTCATCACTGCTTGCACGTCCATATTTTGCTTGACCAGCAAACGTACTAGCTCCGCCGCTTTATAGGCTGCGATGCCGCCAGTAATGCCGAGCAGAATTTTTTTGCTAGGGGTGGGGATGCTCATAACGCGCTATTTCATTGATAATGTGAGCATTCTACCATTACGGGAAAATCCATATGGCGATTACCGACTGGCCAGAGGATGAGCGTCCACGCGAAAAACTCATGATAAAGGGTGCGCCCGCCTTGTCCGATGCCGAACTGCTGGCAATTTTTCTGCGTGTGGGCGTGACGGGAATGAGTGCGGTGGATTTGGCGAGGCAGCTACTCAAGGAGTTTGGCAGCCTGAATGGAATATTCTCAGCCACCCGTGCCCAGCTTACCCAAGTCAACGGCATGGGCGACAGCAAATACGCGCAACTACAGGCGATTTTCGAAATGTCACAACGCGCACTGAAAGAGCAGTTGCGGGAACGTGACGTGCTGGCTTCTCCATTGGCAGTGCGTGATTTTCTCAAGCTGAAATTGGGTGGTCTGGCGCGAGAGGTTTTTATGGTCTTGCTGTTGGACGCGCAGAATCGGGTAGTAGCGACCGAGGAATTGTTTTCCGGAACGCTCACGCAGACTTCGGTGTATCCGCGCGAGGTGGTTAAATGCGCCTTAAACCACAACGCAGCAGCGGTGATATTCGCTCACAATCACCCGTCCGGCGTGGCAGAACCCAGTCGTGCCGATGAAATATTGACTAAAGTCTTGAAAGAAGCGTTAGCCTTGATTGATGTAAAAGTGCTAGACCACTTTATAGTAGCGGGAGATGCGGCGGTGCTTTCGTTCAGTGAACGAGGACTGCTTTAAGCTTTTTGCAAGGTTCCCCACTCTTCGCGTAGTAGGCCAAAGTTGATGATGTCGTCGTACTCGCCGTCCAGTTTCCTGCTTTTCCGCTTGCGGCCTTCTTCAACAAAGCCAGCCTTGCAGTACAGCGCGAGTGCAGCGGTGTTGGAAGCGAAAACTTCCAGCTCTATGCGCTCAAACTTCTCTTTGAAACCCGAGTTTAATGCCGCTTGTAGCAGTTTTTTACCCCAACCCAATCCACGATAAGCGGGAAGTAAGCCCATGCTGAGATGCCCTACATGATCTAGGCCTTCAAATATGCCGGGAGTGATGTCGCACCAACCTACAACTTCTGTGTTTTCACATAACAGCATATGGATGCCACAAACTATCAGCATCACAATGTAGTCGCGCGTTTGGGTGACACTGAATCCTTCAGTGCTAGCTAGAAAATGGCGCTCATGGGCGATGGCATCCACGCACTTGGCTAGTGCGGGTGCATCTTTCTCGGTAGTAGGGCGAATATTCAGCGTCATTTTTTATAGGTTCGCGGGGGGGGGTAGTTTAAGAAGTTTTATTTTCACCCCAGAGTGGATGCATATTCTGTTAGAAAATTACAATAGATGCAAGCTGGGCGAGAGAGCTTTTAATGTGCGCCTATGGGCGCTGTAATCTGGGCATAACTTGGCTACCCAAGCCCAAAATTGGGCGCTGTGGTTCATTTCTTTCAGATGCGCCAGTTCGTGTGCGACGACGTAATGGATGATGTGAGGCGGCGCTTGTATCAATCGCCAGTTAAGACGGATTTCGCCTTTTGAATTACAGCTTCCCCAGCGTGTATTGGCGCTAGAAAGTTTAATGGGCGGAGTTTTTACGCCTAGTTGGGCAGCACCAATAGCAATGCGCCTAGTGAAATCCTCCAGTGCCTGGGCGCGTAGCCAGCTCAGCACTTTACGTTTGAGTGCGACACTATTGCTTGGGTCTGGCAAACAGACTCGCAGAGCATCTCCATTGACTACTGGTAAGCTGCGGAGACCACCTATTTTCAGTTCCAACTTTAACTCGCGCCCCAGATAATTCAGCCCTTCTCCTTGTTTCCATTGCATTTCAGGCAGGTCTGTATCCAGGCGTGTTGCCAATTGATCTAGCTTATTCTCGATCCAGTCGGCGTGTTTCAGCAACATGGCAGGAATTTCGCGGCGCGGCATCCGGCTGGGAATATGCACCGTCAAACCATTACGATCCACGCGCATACCTATCGTACGTCGACGGGCGCTGACTTTAAGCATGTAGGGGATTTCCCGGTTAGCGATGGTAATGCTGTGCTGCGAGTCAGACATACTCGCTCAGCCGCGGCATTTCGCCTTCTATCCATGTTTCGACTTGTGCGTTGAGTGCATCTGGTTTCATGTTTGCCGTGTTGATGGGTTTGCCTATGCTGACGGTAATAGTACCGCTCTTTTTGCTCAGACTATTCTTGCCCCAGAACTCGCCCGCATTGTGCGCCACCGGAACTACGGTGGCTTCAGTGTGTGTCGCTAGCCAAGCACCGCCGATGTGGTATTTACCTTTTTGTCCGGGTGGGGTGCGCGTGCCTTCTGGAAATACCACACCCCACAGGCCTTTTTTCAGCCGGTCTTTACCTTGCTCCACCATTTGTATCAGCGCAAAGCGGCCAGCGGCACGGTTAATGGCGATACTGTCCACTGCCCATAGCGCCCAGCCGAAAAACGGAATCCAATATAACTCTCTTTTGAGCACCCATATTTGCGGTGGAAAGATGGCTTGGAAAGCGATGGTCTCCCATGCCGATTGGTGCTTGGATAGGATGATGCAAGTATGTTTGGGGATGTTATGTTCGCCTATGACCCGGTAATTCAAATTGCAGGTGAGTGCCAACCAGCCCATCACAAAACGCGCCCAACCAGCGACGATGTATGACCGTTTTGGAGCTGGGAGAGGAATCAACAGTAAGGCCAACAGTGTGTAGGGAAACACCATTAGCCACATTCCCAAGTTGAATATCAGAACCCGTAATTTCATGAGGCTTTAATCAACTGTTTTTGATGATGTCGCGCGCCGCTTCAGCCAGATTGGCGTAGATTTCTGTGCCTTGTGGTAAGCCTCCGGCGGCTAGCGTTTCCTCGCCTTTGCCGCTACGTACCAGCATGGGTTTCATTCCAAGAGGCACACCGGCTTGTAAGTCGCGCAGCGAATCTCCCACGCAGGGCACACCTTCCAAATCGGTGCCAAAGCGCCGTGCGATTTCTTCCATCATGCCCGGTTTTGGTTTTCGGCAGTTGCAGTTGTCTTCGGTTGCGTGAGGGCAATAAAACAGCGCATCTATGCGACCACCATTTTGCGCTAGTGCGCGGTGCATTTTGTCGTGGATGGCATTGAGCGTAGCCATATCAAACAGCCCGCGCCCGATACCGGATTGATTGGTGGCCAGCGCAACACGGAAGCCTGCCTGATTCAGCTCGGCAATGGCTTCCAAGCTGCCGGGGATGGGTTTCCATTCATTCGGATTCTTGATGAAATGGGCGGAGTCAAAGTTGATGACGCCATCACGGTCCAAAATAACGAGTTTCATAAGCGCACTAACTTCATGATGCCAGCTTTGAAAGATCAGCAACGCGGTTCATGGATTGATGCAAAAGATTCAATAAACCCAAACGATTCAAGCGTAGTTTTTCGTCTTCGGCATTGACCATGACGTGCTCAAAGAAGTTATCTATCGGTGCCTTAAGTCCAGCTAAGGCTTTCAGCGCTGTAGTGTAATCGCCGCGCGTAAAGGCCGAATCAGACTCTGGTTTAACCGCTCCCAGAGCCTGATACAGCGCGATTTCAGCATCTTCACGCAACAAGATTAAATCCACATTGTGCGGTACTTTCCCTTCCACTTTCTTGAGAATGTTGCCAACACGCTTGTTGGCGGCGGCCAGGCTCGCGGCTTCGGGCAGGGTTGAAAAGGCCTGCACTGCCTCCAAACGTTGAGTTACTTCATGCAGCACTTGCGGACGCAAACTGAGAACAGCATCTACTTCTTGCGGGCTGTAACCTTGGTCGCGCAAACTGCCGGCGAAACGTTCATAGATAAAATCGGGTAGGCTAGCAGTTGCATCGTCTTCGAACTCATTGAACAACTGTGTGGCATTGGTCAGCAAGTCGTCCACTTGTAGCACCAGCTCTTGCTCCACCAACATGCGAATCAAACCTAAAGCATGACGACGCAGAGCAAAAGGGTCCTTGTCACCGGTTGGCACTTGGCCAATCTTGAACAAACCCACAAGAGTTTCTAGTTTGTCCGCCAGCGCGACGCAAGTGCCCACCATATTACGCGGCAAGTCATCACCCGCGAAGCGCGGCTTGTAGTGATCTTCGATAGCCTCGGCGATGTCCGCCGCCAAACCCTCGTGCAGGGCGTAATAGCTGCCCATGATGCCCTGTAGTTCTGGGAATTCTCCCACCATGTCAGTGAGTAAGTCAGCTTTGGCCAGTAGTGCAGCTTGCTCAGCCAAGCCTGCCAATACTGCTCCACCTAGCTGTTCGCCGATATGTTTGGCGAGCTTAGCAACACGCTGCGTACGTTCGCCTTGTGAACCCAGTTTGTTGTGGTACACCACTTTGTCTAGGCCGCTTACACGCTCCGCCAAGGTCTTTTTACGATCCTGATCGAAGAAGAATTTTGCGTCCGCTAGGCGAGGGCGTACCACGCGTTCATTACCCTCAATCACGGCACTTGGGTCTTTAGGGGTGATATTGGAGACCAGCAAAAACTTATTGCTTAAGCTACCATCCGGGTTAAGCAATGGGAAGTACTTCTGATTCGCCTTCATGGTCAGAATCAAGCATTCCTGAGGCACTTCTAAAAATGCAACGTCAAACTCACCCATCAGCACATTGGGGCGCTCTACCAATGCGGTCACTTCATCCAGCAAATCATCATCCACAATAGGTTGCAACCCGTTGCCGGCTTTGAGTGCGGCGGCGGCAAGTTGTTTCTCAATCTCGGCGCGGCGGGCATCAAAGCTGACAATCACTGCGCCTTCTGTTTCCAATTGCGTAGCGTAGCTGTCTGCATTATGAATTTCTATGGGATGCTTGGTGGCCTCAAAACGATGGCCTTGGGCAAGGTTACTGGAAGCCAGTCCTAATGCCGTGACCTGAATCACCTCTTGACCATGCAGTGCTACCAAGCCGTGTGCGGGACGCACGAAATTGACACTTTCCCAACCGTCTTGCAACTGGTAGCTCATCACCTTGGGGATGGGCAGTTTGGCTATTGTATCTGCAAGTGCACTTTGTAAAGCCACTTGCAGACTGCCTCCTTTTGCAACGCCACTGAGAAAAACATTATCGGTCTTACCGTCAGAGGCTACATAGAGCTTATCCGGCCCATCTTCAGCCTCTGGCCATAAATCGGCCAAGTGTTCACGGCCTTCCTTAGCTAGCCGTTTACGCAAAGCCTCCGTGGGGATGCCGTTGGCAGTAATGGCTACTGTGACTGGCATCAGTTTTTGCATGATTTCTTGGTCAGGAGCTACTGAAAGTACATTGCTGATATGCACCGCCAAACGACGCGGTGTGGCATAGGGGATTACCTCGGCTTTGTCACCTACCAACCCTTGGTTTTTCAAGGATTCAAATACACCATTGGCAAACGCATCGCCTAATTTTCTGAGGGATTTTGGTGGTAGTTCTTCTACCAGTAATTCAACCAACAAGTTGTGCTTGCTCATGCGGCCTTCTTCTCCATTTGCGCCAACACCTCATTCGCCCAATCCTTGGGGGCCATCGGAAAACTCAGTCGAGCGCGGCTTTCTAAGTACGCTTGTGCTACGGCTCTTGCCAAATTGCGAATGCGGCCGATGTAGGCGGCGCGTTCGGTGACGGAAATCGCACCTCTGGCATCCAGCAGATTAAAGGTGTGGGCGGCTTTTAGTACTTGTTCGTAAGCGGGCAGCGACAACTGATTTTCTATCAGCAACTGCGCTTCTTTTTCGTGGCTACCAAACGCCCCGAGCAAGAACTCTACATCGCTGAATTCAAAGTTATAAGTAGATTGTTCCACTTCGTTTTGGTGGTAAACATCGCGGTATTTCAGGTCATCTGTCCAAGTCAAATCGAACACGTTTTCTACACCTTGCAGATACATGGCCAGGCGCTCTAAGCCATAGGTAATTTCACCGGTGATAGGTTTACAGTTGATGCCGCCAACTTGCTGGAAATAGGTGAACTGGGTGACTTCCATACCGTTCAGCCAAACTTCCCAACCCAAGCCCCAGGCGCCCAGAGTGGGATTTTCCCAATCGTCTTCCACAAAGCGAATGTCGTTCTTTTGCAGGTCAAACCCCAGCGCTTCCAGCGAACCGAGGTAGAGATCAAGAATGTTGTCCGGCGCAGGCTTTAATACGACTTGATACTGATAATAGTGTTGCAAACGATTCGGGTTTTCTCCGTAACGTCCGTCCTTTGGGCGGCGACTGGGTTGCACGTAAGCGGCTTTCCACGGTTCGGGGCCTAGTGAACGCAAAAAAGTTGCAGTGTGTGATGTGCCCGCGCCGACTTCCATGTCGTAAGGTTGCAGCAGTGCGCAGCCTTGCTTGTCCCAGTATTGCTGGAGAGTAAGAATAATTTGCTGAAAGGTAAGCATGACGAACCGGATAGCTTGGAAAGATGTGGATTCTACCGCAAAACCTCACAAGCAGGCCACAGCAGGCTTGCAGAAGCGGGGTTATTCAAGGGCTTGCATGACTTGATGGAGGTGCCACCAAGTTCTTATCTTAATTGGCGTTTCTGTTTAAGTGTTGGCAATCAACGCCCAGACTAAGCGAGTAATGCTATCAGGGGCGACCACAGTGTGCGCATTGAAAGCAGAATTGAGTTTGTGGCGTAGCTCTTTGGTTACATTTGGGTTGCCGCTTAGATCAAAGATGATATCAAGGTCTTTACCCATCTTGGCAATCTCGTCTATGGTGCAGTTTTTGACTCCTGCTTCCACGGCTTGCGCTTTTCCTGTGGTGTCATTAGGTTCAACGATACATACTAGGTTCACGTTTTGCTTCTTGTTAAGAATGGCGCCAAGAAAGGCTGTGCCTGCTTTTCCTAGACCAATGATGGCGATGTTTTGGTTACTCATGTTGCCCCCTCAATTATTCATAGAATTATTCAAGTGCATTGCAGGTACAGTATATAAAAATTTGGTTATAGGTTTGCAATTAAATTAGCTTTGTTTGCGCTTTTGCCACAATGCCCCGAGCGCCAGTAGAATCAAAGTAATCACCAGCCAATTTCCCCAAAGCACATAAGGAGTAGTACCTTGATAGCCCTGAATCTGGCCATTTAGTGATGCTTGCGTGAACTGCGGCAGTTTGGCCAATACTCGGCCATCGCGGTTGATCACGGCAGTCACGCCAGTATTGGTAGAACGAAGAACGGCGCGGGCTGTTTCCAGAGCGCGGGTTTGCGACATTTGAAGATGTTGCTCGGCAGCCAAAGATTGGCCATACCAGGCATCGTTGCTGACGTTCACTAGGAGTGTCGCCGCGGGTAACTGACGAATGATTTCTTCGCCGAACACGTCTTCGTAGCAGATATTGAGTGCGATTTTTTGGCCGGATAAATTCATCGGTTGTGGCTCTAGTGTGCCGCGTTCTAGGTCAGCTAGTGGTATGTGCAGTACATCGTCATAAATCCAGCCAATGAGCGACTTGAAAGGGATGAACTCGCCAAAGGGAACCAAGTGCGACTTTTGGTAGCTCTGACTGGGGGCGGCACCTAGACTGGTGACAGCATTGAAATACACGGTTTCGCCATCTTTTGTTGCACTTTCGGGAATGCCTACCAGCACGTTACCGCCTTGTGCCGCAGCATGCTGCTCAAATGTTTTGAGATAGTTTTTTGGTAGGTTTTCCGCCAATTGTGGCAACGCCATTTCGGGGATGACGATGAGTTGCGCATGGCTTGCCAGCAACATGTCCAGATAGGTTTGCAGCGTGTGCGGCAATTCGTTTTTTTGCCATTTCAGCGATTGTGAGATGTTGCCCTGTAATAGGCTGAAGGTGAGCGGCTTGCCCTGCGGAGTACTCCATTCCAAATGCTTGAGTACGCTGCCGCCCAACCAAAACATTAACAGCCATACCCCCATTTGTTTGACGGAGATTTTTTTGCAAAGTGCGGCGGCAATGAGTGCTGCGCAAATGGTCATTGCTAGCGATACTCCATACACACCCACCACAGGCACCAAACCCGCCAGTGGACTATATGGCACTTGCGAATAACCCACTGTGAGCCATGGGAAACCAGTAAAAATCCAGCTTCGCACCCATTCCAGCAGTGCCCACAGTAAGGGAAGCGCAATGAGTTTTTTTGCAGGGAATTGACGTGTCACCAACCACGCCGTTGCTGCTGGAAACAGCGCTACAAAGCCACAAACGGCCGTAGTGGCAAGTGCCGCTAACAGAGCCGGCATCTCTCCAAAATCATGCAGGCTGATATACAACCAGGAAATACCTACACCAAACAGTCCTGCGCCAAAGCTTAATCCTAGCAAGCCGGCCTGGCGTGGACTAGGGCTGCGCTCAATCAACCAAAATAAACCTGCCAACGCCAAAATGGTCGCAGGGTAGAAATAAAATGGTGCGTAGCCCAACACCGCAAATGCACCCAAGGCAATAGCAAGAAGGAATTGGCGTAAGCGCATCAGGACTAGACCGGAATTGAAAGAGACTGCATTATAGCGGCTGGATTTTTAACTCTTGTGAAAGGTGTCGTGATGTTAAAGGAATTCAAGGAATTTGCCATGCGTGGCAACGTGGTGGATATGGCGGTGGGTATCATCATCGGTGCATCGTTTGGCAGCATTGTGAAGTCGCTCGTGGATGACGTGATTATGCCTCCTATCGGTTTGTTGATGGGTAACGTGGATTTCAGCAATTTGTATCTGGTGCTGAAACAGGGTTCGGCTGCAGCGGCGCCTTATCTATCGTTGGCTGATGCCAAAAAAGCTGGCGCGGTGACGCTTAACTATGGCTTATTTGTGAACGCGGTGGTGAGTTTTATGATTGTGGCGTTTGCGGTATTTTTGCTGGTACGTAGCATCAATAAAATGCGTCAAGAGCAGCCTGCGGCGGCCGCTGATCCAAGCACCAAGCCTTGCCCACGGTGTTTTAGCGAAATTGCGATTAAGGCGACACGCTGCCCTTGCTGCACTTCAGCACTCTAAGCTTAACAACTGGGGTTGCATTCAGGCAGAGGGGGTTCTTCCTCAAGAGGAGTCGGCACGTAAGGACTTTGCTCTTTATCTAGGTCGTTCATAAATACTACTGTAGCCACACGGTCGCCTACGATGTCCAACTCCGTCGTAGGGTAGTATTCACCCTCTTCAGAAGTATTTAGATATTCGTATTGCCATACTTGGCCGATGACCGTTCCAGTGTGGTCATCTTTGAGTTCATAGTGTTTTTGAGGCTCGCCCAAAAGTTCGGCTATTTTGCTGGTTTTGAGGGTTTTGATGGCATCCACGAAGCTCCCTTCATTCAAAGGTAGTTCGTCTCTCGCCAGAGCCAAAGTCGAAAGCGAAATTAAAAGTAAAGCCAATATAGCCTTCATCTTCAAGCTCCTTAAGTGGTGGTTTGCTATTGGAACCTAGACCAAAGCTTAAGTTCCCATTACATCTTGTGGTGGCAGTTTTTCCAGCAGCAAAGTGTGCAAACGGCGACTGTCGGCGCGGAGCGCGGTGAATCGCATATCAGCGAAGACGATACTTTCACCACGCTTGGGTAAGCGCCCGAACTTGCTCACTACCAAACCACCTATGGTGGAAAATTCCTCGTCGCTAAAATCGGTATCCAGCGCTTCGTTAAAGTCTGATATTTCGGTCAGCGCCTTGACGCGGAATCGCCCGGCCGAGTCTTCAAAAATGTTGTCTTCGTCTTCATCGTAGTCGTATTCGTCCTCAATGTCGCCGACGATTTGTTCAAGCACGTCCTCTATCGTCACCATGCCCGCCACACCGCCGTACTCGTCGACTACGATGGCGATATGATTGCGATTGCCACGAAATTCTTTTAGCAATACGTTCAATCGCTTAGATTCCGGGATGAATACCGCAGGGCGCAGCATATCGCGCACGTTAAAATCTTCCCCCGCATAATAACGGAGCAAGTCTTTGGCTAACAGTATGCCGATGATGTCGTCTTTGTTGTCGTCAATCACAGGGAAGCGCGAGTGAGCGGTTTCGATGACGAAGGGAATGAATTTTTCAGGTGAATCGGAGATGTCGATCACGTCCATCTGCGAGCGCGGAATCATGATGTCGCGCACTTGAGTCTCGGAGACCTGCATCACGCCTTCAATCATGGAAAGCGCGTCGGCATCCAACAGATTATTTTCGAACGCTGAATGAAGAAGTTCTACCAGTTCCTCGCGGTCTTCAGGTTCGCGCGAGAGCCAGCCGGATAAGCGTTCCAGCCAGCTATGTTTACTACTTGAGTCGTCAGCCATGAGCGATGGCATTCTCCAGAATGAGATAGGGAGCAGGATAACCTAAATCTGTGACGATTTGTGTTTCTAGCGCTTCCATGATCTCTGCAGCCGCATCGATTTCATGATCATGACCTTGCAGATGAAGCACGCCGTGTACGGTGAGGTGCGCGTAATGGGCTTCCAGAGTTTTGCCCTGTTCTACGGCTTCTTGCGCTACCACAGGCGCGCACAGCACGATGTCGCCCATGAGAGGAATTTCATTTAAGGGAAAAGTGAGGACATTGGTAGGGTAATCTTTGCTACGGTAATCACGGTTAAGCGCTTGGCCTTCAGCTGTATCCACGATGCGAATGGTGATTTCTGCATCGGTTTGCAAGGCTGCGCGCACCCATTTTTTGAATTGGTGGCGCGTAGGCAGGTTTTCTGATGCGACTGCGTACTGCACCGTCAGTGAAAGTTTGGGCTTCACCCTTCCTTGCTTTCGTACCGCTCATAAGCGTTCACAATCTTCTGTACGAGTGGGTGCCGCACCACATCCTCGGACAAGAACTGCGTAAATGCCACACCTCGGACGTCTTTCAATACCTCTTGCGCGATAATCAGCCCGCTTTTCTGTCCCCGCGCCAAGTCTATCTGCGTCACATCACCCGTAATCACTGCCTTGGAGCCAAATCCCATGCGCGTGAGAAACATCTTCATCTGCTCCGGCGTAGTGTTTTGCGCTTCGTCCAGAATGATGAAACTTTGGTTCAGGGTACGCCCCCGCATATAAGCCAGTGGCGCGACCTCAATCGCATTGCGCTCAAACATCTTGGCGACCGTATCAAAGCCCATCAAGTCATACAACGCGTCGTAGAGCGGGCGTAAATAGGGGTCAACTTTCTGTGCCAGATCGCCAGGCAGAAAGCCTAGCCGCTCGCCGGCTTCCACCGCAGGACGGACTAAAACTATCCTTTTCACCCTGTCGCGCGTCAATGCATCCACCGCACTTGCCACAGCTAAATAGGTCTTGCCCGTCCCCGCCGGTCCGATACCAAAGGTGATGTCAAAGTCTTGTACCTGCTGCAAATACGCCACTTGGCGTGGGGTGCGGCCATGCAGGTCACGACGGCGCGTCATCAGCAAGGGCATAGCCGAAGTAGCGATGCTCTCCGGCGACAATTTGCCCAATTCCACCAGTCCTAGCTGAATCGCTTCCAGTTCGATAGGTTTTTTGGCGCGTTCATAAAAATCCTGCAACAACTGGCTTGCCAGTCGCGTTTGTGGTTCTTCGCCAGACAGGTTAAAAATGTTACCGCGCCGCGCAATGACGACATCCAACGCCGCTTCAATCTGTTTCAGGTTTTCGTCAAGAATGCCGCATAGATTATTCAGGCGGGTGTTGTCTTCGGGAGTGAGGGTGATTTCCAAAGTGATTAATCCACCAATTCGCCACTTAAATTATGCGGCCGCGCTTCGGTGATTCTTAAGTTTACAAATTGATTCACCAAGCTAGTATCCGCATTAAAAAATACGATACGGTTGCTGTCGGTACGCGCGGCGAGTTGGCCTTGATATTTTCGGGAAGGGTTCTCCACCAAAACTTTTTGCACCGACCCCACCATTTTTTGACTGTGCGCCAAGCCTTGTTTTTCGATGAGCGCCTGTATGCGTTCTAGCCGCGCTTGTTTGACTTCATGCGGTGTGTCGTCAGGCAAATACGCAGCGCTGGTGCCTGGGCGCTGGCTGTAGATGAAGCTGAAGCTGTAGTCGAAATTGACTTCATCTACCAAACGCATGGTGGCTTCGAAGTCGGCCTCGGTTTCGCCGGGGAAGCCAACGATAAAGTCGGAAGAAAACAATAAATCTGGTCGCGCGGCACGTAGTTTTCGCACGGTGGATTTGTATTGCAGAGCGGTGTAATTGCGCTTCATCGCAGAAAGTACGCGGTCAGACCCGGCTTGCACTGGCAAATGCAGATGCGACACCAGTTTGGGGATGCGGGTGAAGGCCTCTATCAAGCTGGGTGACATTTCATTGGGGTGTGAGGTGGTGTAGCGTAGGCGTTCGATACCCGGCATTTCGGCGATGTAGTCCAGCAATAACGCCAAGTCGGCGGTACCGCCGCTTTTCATCGCACCGCGGTAGCTGTTGACGTTCTGGCCTAATAAGGAAATCTCTTTCACGCCTTGCTGCGCCAGTTGCGCAGCTTCTGTCAGGATGTCGTCGAACGGACGTGAGACCTCTTCGCCACGGGTATAGGGCACCACGCAGAACGTACAGTATTTGCTGCAACCTTCCATAATGGATAGCGAAGCGGCAGCGCCATCCACGCGGGGTGGTGGTAAGTGGTCGAACTTCTCAATTTCGGGGAAACTGATATCCACTTGCGCGCGGCCAGTACGGCGCTTTTCTGCGATAAGTTCCGGCAAGCGGTGCAAGGTTTGCGGGCCAAACACGATGTCCACCAGGGGTTCACGCGTCACGATGGCCTGCCCTTCCTGGCTGGCTACGCAGCCGCCGACGCCGATGACCAGTTTGGGGTTGGCTTCTTTCAAGTCACGCAATCGACCGAGTTGGTGAAATACTTTTTCCTGCGGTTTTTCGCGTACAGAACAAGTGTTAATCAATATCACATCGGCTTCGTCGGGGTTGTCGGTTTGGGTCATGCCGTCAGCGGCATGCATCATGTCGGCCATGCGCGAAGAATCGTACTCGTTCATCGCGCAACCGAAGGTCTTGATGTAAAGTTTGGTGGGTGTGCTCATGGCGGCGATTATACAATAGCCCGATACCAGCCATGCCGCGGTATAATTCGCGCCGCAGCAAAGTTGTATAGATGTAAGGTACGCGCCCGTAGCTCAGCTGGATTAGAGTACTGCCCTCCGAAGGCAGGGGTCGGACGTTCGAATCGTCTCGGGCGCGCCAATCAATCTAGGACGGCAGGTTAATCGTCCATGTCAGCATTATAAATACGTCCATTCTTTCAACAATGCCGCTTGTCCGTAGTAAGCGCCATTTTCATCTGCCAGATTCCACACGGTGGCATTTTTCACCATAAAGCGCTTACCTGTAGCCGAAATCCGTACACCGGAATAGTCATCCACAAAACCATGCACCATCACCCTTGCCAGTAACCTGGCCCGGGCTTCCCGCTCCATAGCTTCGGCTGAAAAGCGCGAGGGCAGTTTTGTGAAAGCTGCCCAGTCCATTTCAAATAACTCCAGTGCGGTTGGGTTGGCATAGTTGAAGATGGGGTCGGACTCTATACCGTGTGACACCACTGCAAACGTTGCGGTGTGAAGGGTTTCAGCTTGCAGCACACGCCCCGTTAAGCGGTGGTAGCTGGCGCATAAAATGGCAATGTGGCGGGGCAGAAAGTCACTCATTGGAAGCGGTACAACCAGCTCATTCTGACTTCGGTACCGTCGTAGGAATGGCTGCCCTCAGCGTCAATCTGAAAATAGCGTAAGCCTACGTCCAGCGTATTGCTGGGATTAAGGCTGAAACTGCTACCTAGTTCCAGCATGTCGGCTACAGCATTAAGGCGGTAAGCGCGTCTTGCGCCAAATGCAGAATCATTCATGACCGCTTTGGCGGCGTTGAGAAAGGCCGGAGTGGGGGTGGCGGTGAATACCTGGTCGCCATAAGTTCGGGAGAGATTGGTATAGAACGTGATTGCTGGCGAGTACTTAAAATCTGCCGCGATGGAGACTTTGAGTCTTTGCCAGTCGAACACATCATTGTCATCGGCATAACGGCGTTCCAAAGTGATTCCACCATGCGCGCGCAACTTATCGGTAAAACGCTGGCCAATGCCAGCGTCCAATGCTAGCACATTGCCGTTACGGATATCACTCCCCATAAAGTTAAGTCGCTGCGCACTGATACCCGCATCAAACCACGGCGAGGTGTAGCCCACTATCGGCTGGATGCGGTACAAGGCACTCACACCAAGGTCTACGTGACTGATGTCGTCAAAGTGCTTGAACTCTGCTAACGCCGTTTCTGCACGTAGCAAAACGCCGCTGTTAGGGCTGAGGATGAAGCTACGGCTGACGTTTATATCCATGGCCAGAATATTGTCGGAGCTGATGTCATCGCTGGCTTCCGCACGGCTCACATTGCTGTCGTGCCGCAACGATAGCTCAGCTTCAATATGTGAGGCATCAGCTAAAGCGGTGCCTGTGACCAAGGTGGCGAGAAAAAAATAATGTCTGAAACAATGCATTGCAGTATTGTAATGCTTTGCAAAGTGAAGAGAGCCAGCATGACGCATGATCCTGATGAGGCGCGCCGCCAGTTTCTGATTCAAGCCTTGGCTTTGGGCTTGTTTGCTGCAACACCTCTTGCTCGCGCTGGACAAGTGCCACGTCAGATGCCAGCGGGTAAATCCATCTATAGTTTGCAAGGCAGCTTATCGGTGAATGGCGTGACTGCTAATCTTGATACAGTCATCCACCCCAACGATACGTTGCTCACCGGCGCTAATAGCCAGGCGATTTTTGTGGTCGGTCACGATGCATTCATCCTGCGCGCCAATAGTGAGTTAAAACTCTCCAGCGAGGGTGCGTTGGTAGGTGGCTTGCGTCTGGCAACAGGTGCATTGCTTTCTGTTTTTGGCAAAAGTCGCCACCAGATTGCCACTTCGACTTCCACGATAGGCATTCGTGGCACGGGTGTTTATGTCGAGGCGCAGCCGGATTTATCTTACGTTTGTACCTGCTATGGCACGACGGAAATCAGTGCCAATAACGGGGTAACAGAAACCGTTACTTCCCAGCATCACGATGCACCAAAATACGTCACTAGCACTGGCGAAATCCGGGCTGCCGGATTCATTAACCACACAGACGAAGAGCTACTGCTGATTGAAACCTTGGTGGGTAGAACTACTCCATTTGCGTTGTTTGATGACTCGTACAATGGCCCCAAGCGTTATTAAAGAGTTTAAGGGCTGTCTTGGTAAAGCTGTAGCTTAGATTTATCTTAAGATTATGATCATCTCGCACAAGTACCGGTTTATCTTTGTCAAAACCGCCAAAACGGCGGGTACCAGTATCGAGGTTTTTCTGTCGCAACATTGTGGGAAGTCAGACATCCTGACCCCCATCGCTCCACCCATCGAATCACACACGCCAAGGAATCATGCCGGCTTTTATAACCATATTCCTGCGCACGAGATCCGGCAGATCATTGGTACTCAGGTTTGGGATTCATACTTCAAGTTTTGCGTCGAGCGTAATCCGTGGGACAAAGTACTTTCCGGTTATTTTTTCTGGAAAAACTGGAAATTCGAAAATATGACGTTCGAGCGCTACCTTGCGAACGGAGTTTTCCCGGTCAACTATATCCGGTATACCGAGCCGGACAATCCGCAACAGATCATGGTGAACGAGGTGCTGCGTTACGAACAGTTGACTGAAGATTTGGGCCGTACGTTCAAGCAGTTGGGAATACCTTTCTCAGGTTCTTTGGGGGTTAACGCAAAGTCTGAGTTCAGGAAAGACAAGCGACACTACCGCGATATATACACTACAGAACAGGCAGCTATCGTTGAAAAAGCCTTCTCGCAAGAGATTGCCATGCATGGCTACCGGTTTTAGCTCATTCTTATTGATGGTAATTGTGTAGGTTGTTCAGGCTATAGCCAAAACGCATCATCCGGCTTTCCAGAATATGCGCAAAATAGTTATCCGAGATTTCAGTTTTTATCTGGTCACGATATTGTAGCCATTGCTCAAAGTATTGCTCATTGAGCGACGGCTTAATCGGCTGTATAAGCTTTGTGGTCGGCACTCCGATAAATTTGTAGATAGCATCCAGAACCAATTGCGGATCGAGCATGAATTCCTCATATTTGAATATCAATTTATTGCGCAACTGCCGAGCATCCAGGTCAAAGCGCTCGTGGCAGATCAGCCAATGCTCCAGCAATTCCGGGATGGAGTTCTTGCTCCATTTTTGCGTAGCCAGCGATACCGCCACCGGATGCCGTAATAACACGATGAAATAGGCTTCCGGGAACAACGCTTGCAAAAAACGCGTACGGATCAGATTGGGCGGTGATTTTTCCACCAGTACCGGTTTGCTTAGATCCCAATATCGACCCCACTGCTGCATCAGGTTTTCCGCATTCTCCTTGGTGGCAAGTGCGGAATACTCATTGAGGAATGACTGCGGATAAAATCCGAACTTGCCAGGCCCGCCATACACGTTCCCGCTGGGATAGACATTCTGCAAGTGCTGGCCTTCGTCCTCTGGTACACCAGTATCATGAAAGCCGCTCATCATCGGGTGGTCGCGCAGGCAACTATGCAGCAACGAAGTGCCACTCCTGTGCAGGCCGCAGATGAATACCAATTTATGGGTTTGTGCCATGATCAATCAAGTGTTTATTTCAGAGTAGTTTCTCACAACTGTCTTCCTGCGCGCCATCTCGACCAATTCGCCTTAATCGGGCATGCTTATGGCAACAATACCAGTAAGATGAGCTATGGACACCTCTAAAGTCACTATCATCCAGGCCTATGAAGCCCCTGCTGTACCGGGCTGGATAGCCCGCTGCCTCGCCTCGGTAAGGGAATGGGCCGCCCTGCAAGGCCATGACTATCATTTCAGCCCCGAATTCTGGCGTTACTCCCCAGACTGGTTTCGTCGGCGTTGCGGCACAGAACTTGGCCCAATGACTGACGTTGCGCGGTTGTACATGATGAAAGAGCAATTTGAACGGGGTGTGGAATGCGCGGTATGGATAGATGCCGATGTGTTGGTGTTCGATCCACAAAATCTCAATATCCCCACTGAAGCAGATTTTTTTGGCATCGAGGAAGTCACTGTGTTGTCGTTTGATGATGGGTCAACGCAGATCTCGCCACCAGGGGTCAATGGCGCATTGCTGGGGGCACGCCGTGACAGTTCGATGTTTGACATTTACCTTGATGCCGTCGAATCCGTAGTGCGTGACTATCCAGAGTTGGTTCTACCGCGCACCGTAGCGGGCCCGCCACTGCTCACGCAACTCGCAAAATCACATAACATTGAATGTCTTACCACTGTTGGCCTGTTCACCCCGAACATCCTGAATGAAATCGCCTTGGGGATACCCCGCCTTCCTGCCATATTCGCCAAGAGCTTTGGGCATAAAGTGGCCGCCGCGAACTTATGCCATTTTTATCGTGATTTCTTGCCGGCAGGAACTGCCGCCCAATACGATGCCCTGATGCATAGAGCACTGGATCAACTCATAACAACAAAAGGGGATGTGGTTAACCTGCATTTTACCTGCTGAGATATATCTATAGCTTTACTAGTCTAGTCCTATATCTTTTGAAAAGACAAACTTCCTCAACGCAGAACGTTGAATCTTTCTCGTCCCCATCTCACTTCGTGGAAACTCTTTCAATACTGAGAAACGCACACGTTCGAAAGTAGAAAACTCGCTTGCTACCGCCTCTAAATCTGGCTTTGGAGGCAGTCGATCTGACTCAATAACAACAACCAACTCCTCACGACCTTGAGCATTTAGTCCGGAAAATAGGCAAACTTCGTCAACGCCTAACATCTGTTGAATTTTTTGTTCTAGCGGTGCCACAGCCACTTTATTGCCCTGAACATTCAATACGTCTACCGTTCGACCAAGAATGCGAATTCGTCCATCTGCGCGCCTAATCGCCAAGTCTCCGGAGTAAAAAAATCCATCACGGAATACATTTTCGGTGGCTTCTTTGTCATCAAGATATTCCGTACAATCGATATCCGTGGTGAGGATGCGTAATTTACCCTCCTCACCAACAGGGCATTCGATACCATTATCGTCAACAATCTGAACAATGCGATCGTCAGCAGGATTCATCCAATGTAGGTCGTCTAAACTATTGAAACTTGAGTGTAAAGCGTATGTACCCAGTTCCGTTGCGGTATATCGAATCTCTATTTTTCTAGTCAATTGACGATTCGCATGTTCTGCAAGTCCAAGCGACAGAAACCCTGCAGAAACCACCAGCTTAAATTCCTGACTTGAAACTGTTGGGACAACGCCTGATTTCAGCAAAATTTGCAGCATGGATGGAACCAAGGCTGTGCTGGTGATTCCTTGTTGAAAGAAGTGACTATATTTTTCTGCGCTCTGATCGAATAGGACGCATCCGCCGGTGTGCCAAATTGCAGAGGGGTGCTTGAAACCAACCCCTGTGTATAGTGGAAAGTCAACGCCATGATGTATGGTATGCCTGTCAAACAGCCATGTTTGTGCCCGTGCAACATTTCTTTTTTCCTGCTCAGCACCACTCATCATCACTTTTTTGTAGCCCCCAGTGGTACCCGACGTATATAAGATATGTCCGCCAAATGGGATAAGGTCTTGCGGATTAAAAGCAAGATTGCCGGAACGAGCATTGCTAAAAATAGTGTGAGGAATAGTAATTCTTACAGTCTGAGAAAAGAAGTTGTCACCGGATTGCGATGGGCCAGGTTCTGCAGGACTCAGAACTATGCAAACGACATTTTTGAGGGCTAGTTTTTCTGCCTCTGCCTTAGATACAACATTAATGGTATTGAGACCTGTTGCGCGTAAACCCATCACAGTAACCCATGCATGCACAAGGTGATTAATTTGCACAATGGCCGTGCCGCCTATAGGTAAATTTTGTGCAGCAAAGAACCTACGCGCACCTTCTATCATCCTCCAGAAAGCTGCGTAACTAAGTGGAAAGCCGTTCCAGATGAGTGCAGTAGCTTCTGGTTGTTTGCATGCCCAATGATAGATGCGTTCTATGGTCATAGCCTACCATCCCAGTATCTCAGCAGCATGTTTGCGCGTTGTTTCGGTGATTTCCACCCCCCCCAGCATGCGCGCGATTTCTTCAACCCGGTCAGATTGATTCAAAGCCGTAATATGGCTTAAAGTCTGACCGTTCGTAGTGGTTTTGCTCACCACCAGATGTTGCGACCCTTGCGCCGC
>JAIOOY010000103.1 GCA_021414145.1 Methylophilales bacterium
TTGCGGTTTGTCATCGGTGCGCCAGCGTCGCTCTTCCATCACCACTTGGATTTCTTTGGCAAACTCGGCATCCGTTAATTGCAAGTTCTCCATGCGGTCGGCTTCCAGTTTCATTGCAAGCTCGAGGCGGGATTTTTCTAACTGCTGAAAATAAACCGTGTAATCGCGGCTGGTAAAGGCATTTTCTTTGCCACCCGCTGCCGCGATGATGCGCGAGAACTGGCCGGCGGGGACTTTCTTGGTGACCTTGAACATCATGTGTTCAAGCACATGTGCCACCCCGGTGGTGCCGTTGTATTCATCTATGCTGCCTGCGCGGTACCACACTTGGGCGACGACTACGGGCGAGCGATGATCTTCCTGCACCACCACTTTCAAGCCGTTGGCGAGGATTTTCTCTTGGATATTGGAAGTGGTGGATTCAGCAGCTAAAACATTGAGTGAAAGCGGTAACAACAGTGTCGCAATGAAACGTCGCAAGTTATTTCTCCTTATATTCTGGCTTTTATTATACCGAGCAATCTGACATGGCTTACGCGCATTTGGTTCGCTGCGGTTAAAATAGCGGAATGTTCAATCTGTTCAAAAAAGCCGAAGCGGCCGAAACCCCACCCGTCCCGTTAACCTGGGCAGAACGCCTTAAAGCAGGCCTCAATAAGACCAGTCGGCAACTGACCGGCCTGTTCAGTGGCGGCAAGATCAATGAAGCACTGTACGAAGAGCTTGAGGAAATGCTGCTCATGGCCGATTGCGGCGTGACGGCGACGCAAGCCTTATTGGAGAATGTTCGCAAGCAAGTAAGTTTGGCGGGTTTAAGCGATGCCAGCGAGCTACGTGGAGCCTTGCAGCAGGCCATGACTGACTTGCTTGCGCCGTTGGCGCAGCCGCTCAACACCGCCACCCATCAACCTTTCGTCATCATGTTAGTTGGCGTGAATGGCGCGGGGAAAACCACCACTATCGGCAAGCTCGCCAAGCATTTTCAAGCCGAGGGTAAATCGGTGTTGATCGCGGCTGGCGATACCTTCCGCGCTGCCGCGCGTGAGCAGTTGCAAGTGTGGGGCGAACGCAATAATGTGCATGTGGTGGCGCAGGAAAGCGCCGATCCGGCCGCCGTGATGTTCGACGCGGTGAATTCCGCCAAGGCCAAGGGTATTGATATCGTCATCGCCGATACGGCTGGAAGATTGCCCACGCAACTGAACCTGATGGAAGAGATTCGCAAGATCCAGCGCGTGATCGGCAAGGCGCTGGAAGGCGCCCCGCACGAAGTTTTATTGGTACTCGATGCCAACACCGGGCAGAACGCTATAATGCAGGTAAAGGCGTTCGACGATGCACTCAAGGTCACCGGGCTGGTGCTGACCAAGCTCGACGGCACCGCCAAGGGTGGCGTGATTGCAGCGATCGCCAGAACCCGCGCCATTCCGGTACGCTTTATCGGCGTGGGTGAACAGATTGACGATTTGCAGCCGTTCAGGGCAGAAGAATTTAGTGAGGCACTATTCAATTGAGTAAAATTCATTTTTTCGGCGCATCGCTGCGTTGCGCGGTGCTCACCCCCTTGCCTATCTATTTGATATGTCTTCGGGGTCTGCGCTCCGCGCGCCTTGCGCTGCATCCAAAAACTCTGAATTTTAGGTGCGCCTGTGATTAAATTCGATGAAGTAACCAAACGCTACCACGGCGGCCACGAAGCCCTGAAGAACATCTCGTTCGAGATCGCCCAGGGCGAGCTGGCCTTTATCACCGGCCATTCCGGCGCGGGTAAATCCACCTTGCTCAAACTTGCCGCTTCTATCGAGCGCCCGACCAGCGGCACGGTGCTGGTCAACGGCCAGAACGTAGGCAAGATGCGCAGCAGCGGACTGCCCTATGTGCGCCGCAATTTCGGTTTGGTATTTCAGGATCATAAATTACTGTTCGACCGCAACGCATTCGAGAACGTCGCTTTGCCACTGGCCATCACTGGCGTGACCGGACGTGAAGCAGGTAAACGCATCCGCGCCGCACTGGATAAGGTGGGGCTACTCGCTCGCGAGAAATCCATGCCCATCGCCCTTTCGGGAGGTGAACAGCAGCGCCTTGCCATCGCCCGCGCCATCGTCAGCCGTCCGGCGGTGCTGATGGCCGATGAACCTACCGGTAACCTCGACGAGCAATACGCCAACGACATCCTCAATATCTTCCGTTCGTTCAACGAGGTCGGTGTGACCGTGGTCATCGCCACCCACGATGCGCGCGGCATGGCACAGTCGGGCACGCAGGTGATACGCCTTGAGCAAGGGAGCATGGTGCTATGAAGAGTTGGCTAACCGCACATGTGCAAGCGCTGCAACAAGTATTGAAAAAATGGCGCGCCGCGCCTTTGAGCCACCTGA
>JAIOOY010000002.1 GCA_021414145.1 Methylophilales bacterium
CGCGGTCGTCTTGCGACACTTTGAAGTGGCTGCTGCCGTTGCCTTGGCTTAACTTGACCTCTGTTCCCGCACTCAAACCCAGTTTTTGCAATTGTTCGCCGTGCATAGCGGCGCTTAACACCCCTCCGTGCTTGGTTTTTTGCAAAGGTACAGCGCGACGTACGATGGCATCTGATTGATACAAAAGGATTTCTCCCACACGCTGCAAAGCACTATCAGACGCCGCTTGGAGGTTGATAGCGGGCAATTCGCTCAACTGATTATTCAAACAATTCGCTGCGTCTTTACCGTTCAACATCTCGCGACTGACCTGCTCCGAGCTATCGAAATCAAAACCGGAAACTCCGAGCAAATTGCCCATCACACGTAAAACTTTCCAGGCCGGACGACATTCCCCAAGCGGTTTCACTGCTGCGGTAAAAGCCTGCATACGGCCTTCCATGCTCATGAAAGTGCCGGAGGTTTCGCTAAACGGCGCGATAGGTAACAGCACATCAGCATCACGCAAAGCCTCGGACTTGAAAGCGGTAAGCGCCACTACACATTCTGCTTTGGCCATCGCGGCGGTGGCCAGATGCGCGTTGTGACAATCCAGCTCAGGTTCCACATTGACTAGCAAATAGGCTTTTCGAGTCTCTTCCAGCATGGTTCGCGCATTGAGCGCTCCAGCTTCCGGCAACACATCAGCCAGATTGGCGCCCACGCTATTGGCGGCTTCAGACAACACGCCAAAACTGGCACCACTCAATGTGGCAATAGCTTGTGCAAGGCTATAAATTTCGGCATAGCGCGGATGGTGCTGCGCCATATTGCCCAAGAACACACCCGCACGAGGCTCTAACACACATACACGCTGTCCGAATCCGGCCAAGCTTTCGGCAATTTTCTCGGCACTTATGCTGGGTTTTATTTTGCTCAAATCAAGCGCATCTGGCAGCTTACGTGTAATTTTCGGCAAGTCCGCCAATGCTTTCAGGACTTGTGCCAGCAAGCTTACCAACTCGCTAGGCGCCCCTATCAGCTTGTTAGTGATTGGCATCAAGGGGTCATCATCCAGCGCGTTAATCAGTGAAACTTCAGCGCCGTTTCTCACCACGTGACGCAGGCGATGCGTAAGTAGTGGATGTTCGTTACGCAAATTACTCCCCACCACCAACACCCGCTCAATTTCAGCAAAGTCAGCAATGGTACAGCCTAACCAAGGCGTACCAAGATGCTTGCCATCTAGCGCGAAATCCGCTTGGCGTAAGCGATGATCCACATTGCCACAACTCAAGCCCTGCGCTAGTTTTTTAGCTAAGTAACCTTCTTCCATGGTGCTGTTCGGCGAAACCAATACGCCCAACTCCTGAGGGTTGTTGCTGGTAATCTCCTTGATGCGGCTAGCGGCAAATTCCAATGCAGTCTGCCAGTCGGTCTCCACCCAGTTACCGTTATCCTTAATCATGGGCTTGGTCAAGCGCTCTGGGCTTGATAAGCCTTCGTAGGAGAAGCGATCACGATCAGAAATCCAGCACTCGTTCACACCTTCTTCTTCGCGCGGCAACACACGCATCACTTTGTTGTCTTTGATGTGATACTCAATTGGCGAGCCCAAGCCGTCGTGCGGCGCTATGCCTTGTCTACGCGTCAATTCCCAAGTGCGGGCGGAGTAACGGAAGGGTTTGCTGGTGAGCGCGCCCACAGGACACAAATCGATAATGTTGCCGGACAACTCGGAATCCACACTCTTGTCTACATAGGCGGTAATTTCGGCGTGTTCGCCACGCCCCACCATGCCCAGTTCCATCATCCCACCGACTTCCTTCAAGAAACGCACACAACGCGTACATTGGATGCAACGCGTCATGTCGGTGGAAATCAATGGGCCGATATTTTTGTTTAACACTACGCGCTTTTCTTCTGTGTAGCGCGATGCACCGCCGCCGTAGCCCACGGCGATATCTTGCAGTTCGCACTCGCCACCTTGGTCGCAGATTGGGCAATCCAGCGGGTGGTTAATCAACAAGAACTCCATCACGCTCTTTTGCGCTTTTACCGCGAATTCAGAGCGAGTAAAAATTTTCATTCCGTCAGTCACTGGTGTGGCACAAGCGGGCAATGGCTTGCCAAATTTTTCTATCTGCACCAAACACATACGACAGTTGGCAGCGACGGTGAGCTTTTTGTGATAGCAGAAACGCGGGATAGGAATACCCTCACGGTCGGCCACCTCGATGATGGTCGTACCCGCTTTGGCCTCGAACTCTTTACCGTCAATTTCGATCTTTAGCATAATGATCAGACCTTTAACATGCTACGACCATGCTCAATGTAATACTCAAATTCCGGGCGAAAATGTTTGATGAAGCTCAACACCGGAGTCGCCGCTGCATCGCCCAAAGCGCAAATAGTGCGGCCAGAGATGTTATTGCTGACATCTGTCAACAAATCTAAATCTTCCATACGCCCTTTACCCTCGGCAATGCGACGTACCACGCGCCACAACCAGCCGGTACCTTCGCGACACGGTGTACATTGACCGCAAGATTCCTCGTAATAAAAATAGGAAAGTCTGTCCAGCGTTTTGACCATGTCAGTGGTTTCGTCCATGACAATCACCGAGCCCGCACCCAGCATAGAACCACCTACCTTGACGATGGAGTCATAGTCCATGGTGCATTGCATCATGATGTCGGCCGGCACTACTGGTACCGACGATCCGCCAGGAATCACCGCCTTCAATTTGCGGCCCTTCCACACGCCTCCGGCGAGTGCCAGCAACTCAGAAAAAGGCATACCCATGTTCACTTCAACATTGCATGGCTTTTCTACGTGGCCTGAAATAGAAAACAGTTTAGTGCCGCCGGAATTGGCAACGCCCAAGTCTAAAAAGTTCTGTCCACCGTGCTGCAAAATATACGGCACAGATGCAAAAGTCTCAGTGTTGTTGATGGTGCTGGGCTTACCAAACACGCCGTAGGTGGCAGGAAAAGGTGGCTTAAAACGCGGCTGACCTTTTTTACCCTCTATGGACTCAATCAGCGCGGTTTCTTCGCCGCAAATGTATGCGCCGTAGCCGTGGTGAGCGTAGAGATTGAACGTAAAATCCGTGCCTAGAATGTTGTCACCCAACAAGCCAGCGACGCGGGCTTCATCCAGTGCGCGCTCAAAAATCTCGTACTCCGCCCAAATTTCGCCGTGGATGTAATTGTAGGCAGTCTTCACTCCCATGGCGTAAGCACCAATCGCCATGCCTTCGATGATTTGATGGGGGTTGTAGCGCAAAATGTCGCGGTCTTTGAAGGTGCCAGGTTCGCCTTCGTCGGAGTTGCATACCAGATACTTTTCGCCATCATAATTACGTGGCATAAACGTCCACTTAAGGCCTGTGGGAAAACCCGCACCGCCCCGTCCACGCAATCCGGAGAGCTTAATTTCGGCAATGATGTCTGCTGCAGGGATTTTTTCGGTGATGATGCGTTTGAGCACCTCGTAACCACCCACGCTACGATAGGTTTTTAACGAGGCTGGATTAGGCAAACCTATCGTTCTGAAACAGACCTGATTGAACGAGCTGCTCATTTCAATTCCTCTAGCATCGCATCCACTTTCTCAGGAGTCAGAAATTCACGCATTTCATGGTTGTTAATCAACAGCAGCGGCGCTCCACCACAAGCTCCCATGCATTCGCCCTCACGCAGGGTAAATTTACCATCCGCGCTGGTTTCGCCACAATGAATACCCAACTTGTGTTCCAAGTGTTCGACGATACCCTCCGCATCACGCAACATGCAAGAAATGTTAGTGCATACGGTGAGCTTGTATTTTCCCACGGGTTCCAACTCGTACATATTGTAAAAACTGGCTACTTCCAATGCGGCGATGTCAGGAATCCCCAGATATCCGGCCACTTCTGCGATAGTCTCCTTCGACAGCCAGCCATGCTCCACCTGCGCAATACGCAACGCAGACATCACCGCCGCCCGGCGTTGGTCCGCTGGGTATTTGCTGAGTTCGCGGTCTATCTTAGCGATGGCTTGTTTTGACAACATCAGCGGTCAATCTCCCCAAAAACAATATCTTGCGTACCTATGATAGCCACCAAATCGGCAATCATATGACCACGCGTCATTTCGTCCAGTGCCGCTAGATGCGGAAAGCCAGGTGCGCGGATTTTCAGGCGATAGGGCTTATTCGCGCCGTCCGACACCAGATAAATACCGAACTCACCTTTTGGATGTTCAATCGCGGCGTAAGCCTCGCCTTCCGGCACATGGAAGCCTTCGGTAAACAGCTTAAAGTGATGAATCAGGGCTTCCATATCCTGCTTCATGGCTTCGCGCGAAGGGGGTGCGACTTTGTGGTTATCGCTGATCACAGGGCCCGGATTGTTTCGCAGCCAAGTGATGCATTGCTGGATGATGCGGTTAGACTCGCGGAATTCCTGCATTCTTACCAGATAACGGTCATAGCAATCGCCGTTAGTGCCAAGTGGAATGTCAAAATCCATGCGGTCGTACACTTCATAAGGTTGTTTCTTGCGTAGATCCCATGCGATACCAGAGCCGCGCAGCATAGGCCCTGTCATACCCAGCGCCAATGCGCGCTCTGGAGTGACGACACCGATGCCGACGGTGCGCTGCTTCCAGATGCGATTGTCGGTAAGCAGAGTTTCGTACTCATCTACGTAGCCTGGAAAACGCTTAACAAAATCTTCAACAAAATCCAGCACTGAACCCTGACGATTCTCGTTCAAACGTCCGATTTCTTTGGCATTTTGGCTTTTGGAGGACAGATACTGCGGCATCTGGTCGGGCAAATCGCGGTATACACCGCCGGGACGGTAATAGGCTGCGTGCATACGTGCGCCAGAAACCGCCTCATACACATCAAACAAATCCTCACGCTCTCTGAACGCATACAAAAACACCGACATCGCACCCACATCCAGCGCGTGCGCACCCAGCCACAGCAAGTGATTGAGTATGCGAGTGATTTCGTCGAACATGACGCGGATGTATTGGGCGCGAATCGGCACTTCTATGCCCATCAGCTTTTCAATCGCCATCACGTAAGCGTGTTCGTTGGCCATCATGGACACGTAATCCAGCCTGTCCATATAAGGCAAGGCTTGCAGGAAGGTACGATGTTCGGCCAGTTTTTCTGTAGCGCGATGCAGCAAGCCGATGTGCGGATCGGCGCGTTCAATCACTTCGCCATCCAGTTCCAGCACCAAACGCAACACACCGTGTGCAGCAGGATGCTGCGGACCAAAATTCATCGTGTAGTTACGAATCTCAGCCATGATGGAAGCCCTCATCACGAATGATACGAGGAACGTTGTTCCGCATCTCAATCGAAACCGGCTGATAAATCACGCGCTTCTGTTCAGGGTCATAGCGCATTTCCACGTTACCAATGACGGGAAAGTCTTTTCTGAACGGATGCCCGACAAAACCATAATCGGTCAAAATACGACGTAAATCTGGGTGGTTCTCAAACATGATGCCAAACAGATCAAACGCCTCGCGCTCAAACCAATTGGCGGCTGGCCATACCTCCACCATCGTAGCCAGCATGGGGAATTCATCATCTTCCACAAACGCTTTGACACGGATGCGTTGATTGAGCGTCACCGACAACAGGTGATACACCACCGCATAGCGGCGGCCTTGCCAAGCGCCCTCTTTGTAATCGCTGTAATCCACACCACACAGATCAATCAATTGCTCAAATTGTAGCCCTGTACCGTCACGCAGGGTCTTGCACACGCTCACCGCGTCATGCGCATTGATTTCCAGCGTCAATTCGCCTACTTGCTGCGACATTTTCAGCACTTTTTCGCCCACCGCTTGACTGGCGATATTTTGTAGGTCGTCGAGACGGCTCATTATCTGGCTATGGTATTGGTACGTTTAATTTTGTTTTGCAATTGGATGATGCCGTACATCAAAGCTTCCGCCGTCGGTGGGCAACCCGGCACGTAGACATCCACCGGCACGATGCGATCACAACCGCGCACTACCGAATACGAGTAATGATAGTAACCGCCACCGTTGGCGCAACTCCCCATCGAAATCACCCAGCGCGGCTCGGCCATCTGGTCGTAAACTTTACGCAGCGCGGGTGCCATTTTGTTGATAAGCGTACCTGCGACTATCATTACGTCCGACTGGCGCGGGCTGGGGCGGAATACAATACCAAAGCGGTCAAGGTCATAGCGCGAAGCCCCCGCGTGCATCATTTCAACCGCGCAACACGCCAAGCCAAAGGTCATCGGCCACATGGAGCCGGTGCGCGTGTAGTTGATCACTGTATCCAGCGTGGTGGTGACGAAACCTTTGTCGAGAAGACCTTCTATACTCATGTCATCACCCAGCTCATCAAGGTCATTCCCACTCTAAAGCTCCCTTCATCCATTCATAGATGAAGCCCACCACCAAAATCCCCAAAAATACCATCATGGCAACGAAGCCGAACAAGCCAATTTCGCGTAACACCACTGCCCACGGGAATAGAAAAGCAATTTCCAAATCGAACAATATGAATAGAATAGCGACTAGGTAATAACGCACGTCAAATTTCATACGCGCGTCTTCAAAAGCTTCAAAACCACACTCGTAAGGGGAGTTCTTTTCGCTATCAGGACGGCTGGGAGCGACTACTCGGCCTAACGCGATGGGCAGAACCCCGATGGCTAAGCCTACGATAATAAACAATAAAATAGGAAAGTAGTTTTCCAGCATATTTAATCAGTCGTTCAGCCCTGTATGGAGTTGCTGCAATGGTGACAATTCAGGCTGATTATGCTGGATAGACCGTAGGGTGGTCAACAGAGAACACGACACTTTTACAACATTGTCACACTGGCTTAATACGCGGTTTTCAGCCAAAATTGCGGTTTCGCTCTTCACATCCTAGAAATATGAACCTTCACGAGTATCAGGCCAAGCAAATGCTGGCGCAATACGGCCTCCCAATCCCGCGCGGACAAGTAGTGACTAACGCCATTGCCGCAACACAAGCCGCGCAAACTTTAGGTGGGGACATCCACGTTATTAAGGCGCAAATCCATGCTGGAGGGCGCGGCAAGGCAGGTGGGGTCAAAGTGGTAAAGTCTTTAACGGAGCTGGAATCCTTCGCAAAAGCTTTACTAGGCAACCCATTGGTCACTTACCAGAACGCGCCCGACGGCCAGCCGGTGAACCAACTACTGGTTGAAGAAGCGCTGCCCATCGCACGTGAGCTTTATTTAAGCTTGCTGGTGGACCGTAGCGCCGAGCGCATCGTAGTGGTAGCCTCCAGCGCGGGCGGTATGGATATTGAGGAAATCGCACAACACAGCCCACAAAAAATCTTGCGTGAAGTGTGCAACCCTTTACTAGGCTTGGAGGATTATCAAGCGCGCAATCTGGCTTTTGCGTTGGAATTAAGCGGAGAACAGATAGGTGCTTTTGGCAAGTTGCTGAAGGGCTTGTACAAACTGTTCAAGGAAAACGACCTTTCCTTGCTGGAAATCAATCCGCTAATAGTCACCACAGAAGGCAAACTCATCGCGCTGGACTGTAAGATGAGCGTAGACGACAACGCACTCTACCGGCATAAAGCGTTGGCTGATCAACGCGACTGGGGTCAGGAAGATGAAAAAGAAGCCAACGCCCATGCTGCTGGCCTCAATTACATTGCCTTGAACGGCAACATCGGCTGCATGGTCAACGGGGCGGGACTGGCGATGGCGACGATGGACATCATCCAGCTACATGGGGGCCAACCGGCGAATTTCCTTGATGTTGGGGGTGGTGCAACCGCAGAAACTGTAGCTAAGGCCTTCAAAATCATCCTTGCCGACAGCAGCGTCAAGTCAGTACTGGTTAATATTTTCGGTGGCATCATGCGTTGCGACATCATTGCCGAGGGCATCATCACTGCATTCAAAGAGGTAGGCGTGAAGGTTCCGGTCATCGTGCGGCTGGAAGGCACTAACGTAGAACTAGGGCGCAAAATGCTGGCGGAAAGCGGGCTGGATATCATCTCAGCCAATGGTCTTACAGATGCGGCAAAGCAAGCAGTAAAGGCGGCGACATTATGAGCATACTCGTCAACAAAAATACCAAAGTGCTATGCCAAGGCTTCACTGGCAAGCAAGGCACGTTTCACTCCGAGCAAGCATTAGCCTATGGCACGCAAATGGTGGGCGGAGTCACGCCGGGAAAGGGCGGACAAAGCCACTTGAATTTGCCCGTGTTCAACACCATGCGTGACGCGGTTAAAGCCACACAAGCCAACGCCAGCGTCATCTATGTGCCACCACCCTATGCTGCGGATTCCATCATTGAGGCAGCAGATGCAGGGATAGCGCTGATTGTGTGCATTACCGAGGGCATTCCGGTACTGGACATGCTTAACGTCAAGGCCGCGCTAGCCGCCACTGGCGCCAAGCTCATCGGCCCCAACTGCCCCGGCATCATCACGCCGGATGAATGCAAAATCGGCATCATGCCCGGCAGCATCCATCTACGTGGCAAAGTGGGCATCGTTTCACGTTCCGGCACCCTGACTTACGAAGCGGTACACCAGACCACGCAGCTAGGCTTAGGCCAAACCACTTGCGTAGGCATAGGCGGCGACCCGATCAAGGGGCTGAATTTCATTGAATGCCTGGAGATGTTTCAAGCGGATATCGAGACCGAGGCCATCATCATGGTAGGAGAGATTGGCGGTAGCGACGAAGAAGCTGCAGCGGATTACATCAGGAGCCACGTCACCAAACCCGTAGCCGGATACATCGCCGGAGTTACCGCTCCAGCAGGCAAACGCATGGGACACGCCGGTGCGATTATCGCCGGGGGAAGTGGTAAAGCAGAAGATAAAATCCGCGCGCTGGAACAAGCGGGTGTTATTGTTGCCCAATCACCAGCCGAATTAGGCGAAGCGGTGCAAGCCGCCATTAAAGTAAAAGGCTAAAGCAAAATCATGATGAAGAAGCTCCTTTGTATCGCCTTACTACTTATACAGTTGGCGACCCCATTGATAACGGCTGCCGATGAAGAAATTCCTTATCTGTTGACAGTAGCCGCCAAGGGCGATTTGGCTGGCCTGAACGCCATGCTGGACAGTGGTGTCAGCGCCAATACCAAAGACAAAGACGGCATCACTGCACTGATGTATGCGGCGCGTAAAAACAATACCAAAGTAGTAGCGGCCTTGCTGGACAAGGGTGCCGATATTAACGCCCGGGACAGTACTGGATGGACGGCACTAATGTACGCCGCCAAGAAAAACTATCTGGAAACCGTGAAGGCGCTGCTGGATAAAGACGCGAATGTTGCTATACGTGATGAATCGGGTTGGAGTGCATTAGGTCTGGCGACCTCTTCCGGCTTTAACAACATAGTAGATTTGCTGCTCCAGCACGGCAGCAATGCCAATTCGCGTAGCGACGATGGCCGTAGCGTACTGATGTATGCGGCCAAAAGTGGCGATGTCGCCACTGTCAAAACCTTGCTCAAAAGTGGCGCAGATACTGCCACGCAAGATAGATACGGCATGACAGCGCTGATGATCGCCGCACGCGAAGACCATGTGGAAGTACTGAAAGCCTTGCTGGAAGGCGGTGCCAAACTTGGCATCCAAGACAAAACCGAATGGACTGCGCTCACTTGGGCGGTAAAAAAAGGCAAGCTGGAAGCCGTGCGGATTTTAGTAGACGCAGGTAGCGATGTGAATGCGGAGGACGCAAAAGGCACGCCGCTGTTGCACTTTGCCGTAGATAGTCACTCAGCCCCCATTGTGCAATTGCTGCTGGACAAGGGTGCAAGTGTCAAAGCCAAAGACCTTTACGGCTTGACGGCGCTGGTCTACGCCATGAAAAAACAACAGTACGAGATTGTGAAAATACTCAAAGCTGCGGGCGGTTCTTACTAGATGAAGGTGGCAATAGCCCAGTTAAATTGTCTCGTCGGCGACATCCAAGGCAATGCCAAAAAAATCCGCCTCGCCGCCGCACAAGCCAAAATAGCAGGTGCCTCACTGTTGGTCACCCCAGAACTCGCGCTCTCCGGCTACCCCCCTGAAGACTTGCTGCTGCGCGATGATTTTAATCACGCTTGCGCTGAGGTTTTGCAGCAATTAGCATCACAGTCGCGCGATATTGCCCTTCTTGTCGGCCACCCTCACCAGCAACACGGAAAACACTACAACGCCGCGTCATTACTTCGTGATGGCAACATCGAGGCCACCTATTTCAAGAACGAACTACCCAACCACAGCGTGTTTGACGAAGAGCGCTACTTTGCCAAAGGACATGAACCGCTGGTGTTTGAAATTGCTGGGACACGCTTTGGGGTCAACATCTGTGCCGACGTATGGGAGTCCAATCCAGCAAGGCTGGCAAAAGAAGCTGGCGCAGAGATTTTGCTGGCGCTCAACGCCTCGCCATTCCACATACAAAAACAAGCTTCGCGCCACGACATTATGCGTGTACGTGCGCGGCAAACCGGCATGGCTGCGGTCTATGTCAATTTGGTCGGCGGACAAGATGAGTTGGTGTTTGACGGCGCTAGCTTCGTGGTCAATCAACACGGTGCCGTGACCCAGCAACTGCCTGCGTTTGAAGAAGCTGTGAGCATTGTTGAATTTGATAAGACCACCCCGCTAGCCGCCGACATCACGCCGGAACTGCCGCTAGAAGCCAGCGTGTATCAAGCCTTGTGTTTAGGTGTGCGCGACTACGTCAATAAAAACCATTTTCCCGGTGTATTGCTGGGATTATCAGGCGGTGTTGATTCCGCGCTTACTCTGGCTATTGCAGTTGATGCACTAGGCAAAGA
The DNA here is from genome assembly GCA_021414145.1 of Methylophilales bacterium. Taxonomy (GTDB): domain Bacteria; phylum Pseudomonadota; class Gammaproteobacteria; order Burkholderiales; family Methylophilaceae; genus CAILHX01. The sequence goes on from JAIOOY010000002.1 coordinate 10,812, forward strand.
GCGGGTCAAGGCGGTGATGATGCCCTCTCCGTATACCGCAGCTATAAGCGTAGATGACGCGCGTGAGATGGCCAAAACATTAGGTGTGCGCTATAGCGAAATTGCTATTCAGAAACCGTTCGAGAGCTTCTTGAACAGCCTAAGTGCAGAGTTTGCAGGTAAAGAAAAAGACCTCACCGAGGAAAATCTGCAGGCCCGCATTCGCGGCACCCTGCTCATGGCGCTTTCCAACAAATTCGGCGACATCGTACTCACCACCGGCAACAAAAGCGAAATGAGCGTGGGTTACGCCACGCTCTACGGAGATATGGCGGGTGGCTTTGCAGTACTGAAAGATGTCCCAAAAACATTGGTTTACAAACTTGCCCACTATCGCAACAGCCTATCCCACGTCATCCCCAGTCGCATCATCACTCGCGCTCCCTCGGCAGAATTACGTGACAACCAGACCGACCAAGACTCGCTGCCGCCATATGAAATCCTCGATGCCATCATGGAACTCTACGTGGAATACGACCGTAGCCCGGCAGAAATCATAGGCGTGGGATTTGCCGAATCAGACGTAAAACGCGTGATAAGCCTGATAGACCGCAACGAATACAAACGTCGCCAAGCCCCAGTGGGCGTGAGAATTACACATAGAGGATTTGGTAAGGATAGGCGCTATCCGATCACGTCTGGATTTAGGGGGTAATCACCACCACTTGACATTTATACAGCCCTGTATAGTATGGTCGAATAAGTAATATAAACTCATAAGAATTTTCATTGGACAAGAGGAGTTTCAAGATGAACGCACCAGCTGACAATGTAAAAACCTTCCACGGTGGTTGCCCGCACGATTGCCCCGACACTTGCAGCATGCAGTTTCATGTGAAAGAGGGAAAATTGCTCAAGGTGACGGGCAACCCCGATCACCCGATGACGCGCGGTGGCTTGTGTGTGAAGTTGAATGATTACGAAAAGCGCCACTATCACCCTGACCGCCTGCTTTACCCCATGAAGCGCACTGGTCCTAAGGGTAGCAAGCAATTTACCCGCATCACTTGGGATGAGGCGCTGGACACCATTGTTAATAAATGGCAAGGCATTATCAAGAAAGACGGCGCGCGTGCGATTATGCCAGTGAGCTATTTGGGCAATCAGGGCTTGGTTCATGGTCTGAACGGCGGTGATGCGTTTTTTAACCGCTTGGGCGCGACAATATGTGAACGCACTTTCTGCGGAGAAGGCTCATGCACCGCATGGTTATTGACTGTGGGGCCAACGGGTGGTGTTGACCCAGAAAGTTTTATTCATTCCAAATACATCATCATTTGGGCATGCAATTCAGTTTCGACCAACTTGCACCATTGGCATATCGTGCACGATGCGCAGAAAAAAGGCGCGAAGGTAGTGGTGATTGACTCATATGCCTCCAAAACTGCTAAAGAAGCCGATTGGCACATTGCGCCTAAGCCCGGTACCGATGGTGCATTGGCGATGGCGATGATGCATGTAATTATCGAAGAAGGTCTGGTTGACCAAGATTATGTGGATAACTATACCCATGGTTTTGCAGAACTAGCTGCACGTGCCAAAACCCGCACACCAGAATGGGCAGAGGAAATCACGGGGATTCCCGCTGCGGACATCCGCAAACTAGCACGCGAATATGCCACCACGCCACCTGCGGCAATCCGCATGGGCATTGCCTTAGAGCGCAACTATGGCGGTAGCCAAGCCATACGCGCGGTTTCATGTTTGCCTGCACTCATCGGCGCTTGGCGCCATGTTGGCGGCGGCGTGCTGCAAATGCCGATTTGGGAACATCCGTATGATTTTATGTCCATGTGCCGCCCGGATTTAATCCAAGAAGGGACGCCGGTGGTGAATATTCTGCAACTTGGCCGTGCGCTGACGGGCGAAACCAAGCTGGATGTACCGATTAAATCCATCATGGTGTGGAATACCAATCCCGTCACGCAATCTCCGGAAACCGACAAGATTATCAAAGGACTAGAACGAGAAGATTTGTTCACTATCGTAGCCGATCATTTCATTTCGGACACTGCCGCGTATGCTGACATCATCCTGCCGGCCGCTATGGGCGCGGAGATGGAAGACATTATCGTGTCTTGGGGACATTTTTACCTGACTTACAACGCCAAGTGTATCGAGCCGCCGGGTGAGGCGATTCCTAACAACGAAATTTTCCGCCGCTTGGCCAAGCGCTTGGGGTTTGAGGAAGAAAATTTCAAATGGTCGGATAGCGAATGCTTAGAACATAACATCAACTGGAAAGCGCCCGCCTGCGATGGCATTGATCTGGCTTACTTGCGCGAACATGGTTTTGCACGGCTGAAAGTGGGCACAAAAGATGACCGTGCACCGCACAAAAACGGCAACTTCCCCACACCTACGGGCAAGGTAATGTTCTTGATAGAAGGTGCGAAAAACTTCGTGGCTGGGCCTTTCCGTCAGATGTACGATGGCTTTCAGCCTGGACAAGATTTGGATCCGTTGCCGGATTATCTGGCTTCGCGCGAATCTGCCGAAAGCAACCCTGCGCTGGCTAAAAAATACCCTCTCAACATTATTTCGCCCAAAAGCCATGGCTTTTTGAACTCGTGTTACGGCAACGTCACCGAGAAAATCAAAAACCAAGGCGAGCAATTTGTGATGATTAACGCGGCGGATGCTGCGACACGCGGCATTAAGGATGGTGCTAAAGTGCGCGTGTTCAACGACCGTGGCGCGTTTGAGGGCGATGCTAGAATCACCAAAGACGTGAACCCCGGCGTGGTGGTAGCTACGCTCGGCTACTGGCGTCAACTCAACGAAGGCACGGTAAATTGCATCAGTCTGGCTGAGTTTGGCGATATGGGGAATTCGGCAAGTTTTAGTGATAATTTGGTGCAGGTCGAGATGGCCTAAACCATACCCGTATCCCGGTATATCTACTGAATAGCGGCAGGCCAATGGCTCGCCGCTATTTTTCCTTCCAACTCCCATACCCCTTAAACTGCTCCATCGCCTCGGCCATTTCCTGCTCATTCAGCAGTACTGGACCACCCACCTGCAAGGTACGCCAAAACTGCTCGCACAACGTCTCCACCTCGACCGTCACAGCAAATGCAGCGTCCAGATCACTTCCCAGCGCGATCATCCCGTGATTAGCCAACAGGCACGCCTTGCGGCCTTTGAGCGCTTCCAGTGCGACATCAGATAGTGCTTGGCTGCCAAACAAGGCATAAGGGGCGCACCGGATGCTATCGCCACCTACCAACGCCATCATGTAGTGCAATGACGGAACATCACGCCGCAAACAAGCGATAGTCGTAGCAAACATGGAATGGGTATGGACGACTGCACCGACCTCAGGGCGCGAAGCTAAAATATCACGATGGAAACGCCATTCGCTTGAGGGTTTGCCATCACCATGCACCTTGCCGTCAAAACCCATGGCAACCATGTCATGCGGGGTCATAGCCTCGACTACCATCCCAGAAGGGGTAATCAAGAAGCCTTCACCATCACGCACACTGACGTTGCCTGAAGTCCCGCGATTAAGACCTGATTCAGACAGCTTACGCGTGGTGGCTAGTAATTGTTCTCGCAATATCATGATGACTCCTTTTCAATCGCAAACAACTTACTAAGCGCCGACGGCGCGCAAACGCCGCGTTCGGTAATCAAACATGTCACGTATTTCGCGGGAGTCACATCAAACGCCGGATTGGCGGCATGGCTTCCTTCAGGCAATACGTTGACGCGCATGATCTCACCGCTTTCTGCACGACCGTATACCCAAGTGCCAATCTTATTACACACGTCACCTTTACTGGTCACCCGGTCTGCACCGACAATGACCATGTCTACTTGACCATGCTGCATCAGATGCCCACCGGCGTTGTCCGCAATCACCGTATGCGGCACCCCATGTTGACCTAACTCCCACGCCGTAAGACTTGCACCCTGATTGCGCGGACGGGTTTCATCCACCCAAACATGCAGCGGAATCCCCGCGTCAAATGCAGTATAAATAGGCGCCAGCGCAGTCCCCCAATCCACCGCCGCTAACCAGCCAGCATTGCAGTGGGTGAGGATATTCAGCGGACGTTTTTTATTTTTATACATCGCTTCCAACAAGACAAAACCGTGCTGACCAATAGCACGATTAAGCATCACGTCTTCCTCGCAAATCTTGGCCGCCTCTTGCCAGGCAACAGCAGCACGATCTTTGAGTGGTAAGGTATGCAACACTTTAATCATGCGTTCCACCGCCCACCTCAAATTCACTGCCGTCGGACGCGTGGCAACTAAGGCTTGCCCTGCCGCTTGTATAGCGGCATCGTCAGCCAATAATTGTGCCGCCAGCGCCATACCATAAGCAGCGCTAGCACCTATCAACGGCGCGCCACGCACTTGCATGGTTTTAATGGCATTGGCCACCTCCGGCATGCTGTGCAATTGTTGTACTACCAAGCGATGCGGCAAACAAGTTTGGTCTATGATGCGGACAGCTTTTCCATCGGCATCCGGCCAAATAGTGCGCCAATTTTTACCTTGTATTTTCATGATTTCTGATATCTAAAAAAGCCTCCAACTCTATCCACAGAATCTGTGGATAATTTTGTGGGTAAGCCTGTATTAAAACCGTAACTCTTTGCTGGAATTAGGCTTTTTTAATTTCGCTTAAATTTTGAACTATTAAAAAATACCATACTAATCATATAGTTATATTATACCCTTGGTGGTAAAGGGTTTTTTTACCTAATCCTCATGTAACACTTAAAGTGATGTGCACAACTAAGCTTGACAAGCGCTAAAAAAGTCCATCAAACCGCCATTTTCAGCCGTGGTAACACCGCCAAAGCGTTGCCTGTTGTGATTTCAAAAATTGCATCTAATGTCTCTTGTCGCAACTGCGCCAACACCTCGGCAATCTTGGGCAATTGTGTAGGACTGTTGCGCTGCTTATTTAACCATACAGGCGCGATATCCGGGGCATCCGTTTCCAGCACAATGGATTCCAGCGGCAAGGTAGTCGCTAACTCGCGGATTTTTAGAGCCCGCTCAAATGTCATTGCGCCGCCAAAGCCCAGCTTGAACCCCAACTTGATAAACGCATCCGCCTGCTGGCGGCTACCATTGAAGGCATGGGCTATACCGCCCACCACCTTGATTTTACGCAGATTCTTCAGAATGGCATCCACCGCACGGCGCACATGCAGAATCACCGGCAAGTTGAACTCCTGCGCCAATTTCAATTGCTCTACAAAAAACCACTCTTGTCGTGCAAGGTCTTGATCTGCCACAAAGTAATCCAGGCCTATCTCACCCACGGCAACTACAGTCTCTGTATTTAATAGCTCTCGCAAGACTTTCAAATCTTCAGGTTGGGCTCGGTTGATATACAGGGGATGTATGCCAAGCGCGGCCACACAATGAGAGTGGCATTCACACAGTTGCAGTACTGTGGCGAAATTGGCTTTTTCCACTGCTGGTACCACGATACCCGCCACACCTGCAGCTTTTGCGGCGGCAGCTACCTCATCACGATCCGCGTCGAACTCTGGCGCGTCCAAGTGACAATGCGTGTCAACCAGCCGATTCATTAAACCGCGCACGGATGCGAATATCCTGGCCTATGTGCGTCAATTCTCGAATATTGAGCGCACTGCGCTGCGCCATTTCCGTCAACACTGGCGCATCGAACATGCCACGCGTCTCGCCACCCAACAGTACCGGCGCCATATACAGCAACAATTCGTCTATCAACCCCAACTCCAACAACACGCCGTTCAATTGCGAACCGCCTTCCACGTGTAACTCGTTGATTCCTCTAGTCGCCAATTCACGCATCAAGGCATCAAGGTCAACCTTGCCTTGTGGATTGGGCAAGACCAGTATTTCTGCACCTTTCTCGCTTAAAGCTGAGGCTTGGGCCTCATCCAGCGTGGCGCAGACTATCAATGCTCCTCCCTGCAACATCTTGGCCGCTGGTGGCGTGCGTAGATGGCTATCCACGATAACTCTAAGCGGTTGGCGGCCAATCTCAAATGCGCGCACTGTCATCTGCGGATCGTCCGCCAACAACGTACCCACACCAGTCAAAATAGCGCAAGACCTTGCTCGCCAACGCTGCACATCAAGTCGGGCTGGTTCACTGGTTATCCACTGACTCACGCCGTTTGATAGTGCTGTGCCGCCATCCAGGCTAGCCGCCATTTTGCACCGCACCCAAGGCCGCCCGCGCTCCATGCGCGACACAAAACCGATGTTCAACTCACGCGCTTGTGCCGCCATCAAGCCACTTTCAACCTTGATACCTTGTGCTTCCAATGCCTTCAAACCGTTTACTTTGAGATTGGGGTCAGGCATGGCAAAGACGACTCTGGCAACTCCGGCAGCTATCAGCGCGTCCACACAAGGTGGCGTGCGGCCATGATGGCTGCATGGTTCTAAAGTAACGTATACGGTAGCACCACGTGCGCTTTCACCCGCTTGTTGCAAGGCATTCACCTCGGCGTGGGCAAGTCCGGCACGCTCATGCCAGCCTTCCCCCACAACCTGCTCATCTTTTACAATGACGCAGCCTACACGCGGATTGGGAGTAGTGGTGTAAAGACCGCGCTCCGCCAAGCGCAGGGCTTGAGTCATATGAGCATGGTCGGCGGCGGTAAACATTATTGTGTGGGTTTGAGCGGGTCGGTGCTGCGCCGTAACGGCTTTTTCAAATCACGAATCGCGTCGCTGAAGTCCTGCACGTCTTCAAAACTGCGATAGATGGAAGCAAAACGAATGTAGGCCACTTTATCCAAATGCTGGAGCTCGTGCATTACCGCCTCACCCAACTCGCGTGAGGCGATCTCGCGCTCACCCTTACCGAGTATCTTCTGCACGATGTCTTCTATAGCCTGATCCACATACTCGGTAGGCACAGGCCGCTTGTGTAACGCGCGGGTAAAGGAAAGGCGCAGCTTGTCGCGCGAAAACTCCTCACGAGTACCATTCTGTTTCACGACCTGCGCCATCTGCAAATCGGCAGTCTCATAGGTGGTAAAGCGCTTCTCGCAAGTGGCGCAACGGCGGCGGCGACGTATGCTGTCGCCTACGTCATTGACTCTGGAGTCTATGACTTGGGTATCGTCAGCGCCACAGAAAGGACATTTCATTCCGACTACCTCATGTTAGGCGCCATACACAGGAAACTTAGCAGTCAAAACGTGTACCTTAGCTTTAGTTGCTGCAATGACAGCCTCATCCGAAGGATTATCCAATACGTCAGCGATCAAATGCGCGACCTGCTTGGTTTCCTCTTCCTTGAAACCGCGTGTGGTGATGGCAGGCGAGCCGATACGGATGCCGGAAGTAACAAATGGGCTTTCCGGATCATTGGGGATGGCGTTTTTGTTGACGGTGATGTGCGCTTGGCCTAGCACGGCATCCGCCGCCTTACCCGTGAGATTTTTCGGGCGCAAATCCACCATGAACATGTGTGATTCGGTGCGACCAGAAATAATCCGCAAGCCTCGCTCAGCCAAGGTTCTGGCCAAGGTATCAGCGTTTTTCAGCACTTGGGTTTGATAGGTTTTGAATTCCGGTTTGAGTGCTTCCGCAAAAGCGACTGCCTTGCCCGCGATGACGTGCATCAACGGGCCACCCTGCAATGAGGGGAACACGTTGGAGTTGATGCTCTTTTCAAATTCCGCCTTGGCCAACACGATGCCACCGCGAGGGCCACGTAAGGTTTTATGCGTGGTGGAAGTCACGAAATCGGCGTGTGGAACAGGGCTAGGATACACGCCCGCCGCAATCAAGCCGGAATAGTGCGCCATATCCACCATGAAATACGCGCCTACCTTCTTGGCTATCGCCGCCATGCGTTCCCAATCAAAGCGCAGCGCGTATGCACTGGCTCCACCAATGAGTAGTTTGGGCTGACATTCCACGGCGATCCTTTCCATCACGTCGTAGTCAATCTCTTCCTTTTCATTCAGGCCGTAAGGCACAATCTTGAACAGCTTGCCAGAAAGATTCGCCGGGGAGCCATGCGTCAAATGGCCACCGTGACCGAGATTCATCCCCATCACCGTATCGCCCGGTTTCAGAATCGAAAAATACACCGCCTGATTAGCTTGTGAACCAGAATGCGGCTGCACGTTGGCGTACTCGGCACCAAACAGTTGCTTTACGCGATCTATGGCAATCTGTTCTACTTGGTCTACAAATTCACAACCCCCATAAAAGCGCTTGCCGGGGTAAACCTCAGCGTACTTGTTCGTCAGTTGCGAGCCTTGCGCCTCCATCACTGCTGGGCTGGTGTAATTCTCTGAGGCAATCAGCTCGATATGCTGCTCTTGCCTGACTTTTTCGGCTTCAATGGCTTGGGAGATTGCAGGGTCAAGTTGCGCCAACTTTTGTGAGGTACTAAACATGATAAATTTTCCAGTACGTGAATGAACTGGCTAAATTTTAACATGGCGCACCTTGGATTGATGTCCAGACACGACATTTGAACACTATACTTGGACACGATTCTTGCAACACTTGCATGTGATTCATGGCTGAGTGAGAATGCCTTAAATCTAGAAAAGGATAACCAATGAAGTGGACAGACGTACAACAAATCGCCGAAGAACTGTTTGACAGCTTCCCCGAAACCGATCCGAAAACCATCAATTTTGTGGATTTACACAACAAGGTCATCGGCCTGCAAGGCTTTAATGACGACCACAGCCGCGGTGGGGAAAAGGTACTGGAAGCGATACAGCAGGCTTGGATAGACGAATCAGCCTAAACCGGCTGGTTTCGGCCAATAGCAGTCCACTCATTCCCCACACTCTCTCAGTTACAATTGAAACACGGCCTCCTGCCTCTCTATAATTCCTGTTAGGTGCAAATCGCAGCAAAAGGAAATTAATATGCGGTTACTAATAAATTTAAGAACGATCTTTGTAGTTATTGCCATCTTTGGTATCAGTAGTTGCGCTGACCAATATCCATGGGAAGGTTTGGTTTACCCCAAAACTGGGCAAATGCCGTACGATATTGCAATAGGCCACTTTGCCACCCTTGAAGAATGCAGAGCAGCTGCAATTGCAGTATTGTCAAAAACCCATGCAGAAGAGGGTGCAGCTCCAGATTATGAATGTGGACTCAACTGTAGAGTTAGCGATAATCCACCACCACCAGGCCAGTTGGCATTGCGTACTTGTGAAGAAACTTCAAAGTAAGTGCCATTTAGTAAAAGAGCTGCTTTGGGTCGATTTAGGCCAGTCTGGAACCAAGCAACTTAGTTATTGGCAACGA